>JASFUG010000173.1:0-6747 GCA_050050395.1 Nitrospirota bacterium | reverse complement strand
ATGACTCCGCGTCCGCGGCCAACCCGTCCCGTCCCTCCGCCACCACCCAATCGCGCACCCGATCGATACCGACCCCGGACAGGGCGCATACCGGCTGGACCTCGTCGCCAAGCCCCAACGCCGGGGGTGGGGTCGGGCGCCCGATATCGATCTTGTTCCATACCCTCAGGGTCGGGACCTGTGGCAACTCGACCCCGGTCGGCGCGCGCTGCTCCGCTAGACTGGCATCGAGCACATGCAGCACCAGATCGGCACGGGTCATCTCGTGCCGGGAACGGCTGATCCCCTCCGCCTCGGCGACGCTCGTCCCCTCCCGTAATCCGGCCGTGTCGACCAGATGGACCGTCACCCCTCGCCACTCCACCTCCACCTCGACGTAATCCCGAGTGGTCCCGGCCTCCGAGGTCACGATAGACCGCTTCTCCTCAATCAACCTATTGAAAACACTAGATTTTCCAACATTTGTATCGCCAACCAAGACCACCCTCACGCCTCCCAGAAGGCGTCGTGCCGTGCTATAGCCGCACAGCAGCCGATCCACGTGGGAAACGATCTCCCCCAGTTGCCACACCAAGCGGTCGGTCGCGGCCAGGTCGAGCGCCTCCTCCACGAAGTCGATCCGTGCCTCCACTTCCGCCTCGATCCCCACCAGCGCCTCCTGCAACTTAACGATGCGCTGCCGGAGCTCCCCTCCGAGAAGGCGCTGTGCCAGGGCGACGCCGTCGCGCGACCGGGTGGCGATCAACGCCTGCACCGCCTCCGCCTGGGTCAGGTCGATCTTCCCGGCGTGGAAGGCGCGCTCCGTGAACTCACCCGGTCGCGCGATGCGCGCCCCATCTTCCACCAAGCACCCCACGATGGTCTCGAGAACGACCGGGCTTCCATGGGCATGTATCTCCGCAACCTCTTCGCCGGTATAGGATCGTGGCGCGGGAAAATAGACCGCCAAGACGTCATCTACCACCCCGCCCTGGGCGTCCACGAACACGGCGTGCTCCATCGACCGCGGAGCCGGCGGCCGCCCGGACCTGAGCCGTACGTGACGCGTGAATAGCGTCGGTACCCGGTCGCCGGACAGCCGCACCACCCCTACTGCACCCGCTCCGCGTGGCGTCGCGATCGCGACGATCGTATCCGGATCGATCGGCATCGCTCGTACCGCCTACCCCCACGTCACTCCATCTGTCGGTTGACGATCGCCTGCTGTCCGAGGGTAAGGAGATTGTTCACCGTCCAGTACAGAACGAGTCCCGAGGGGAAGTTGAGGAACATGAAGGTAAAGACGATCGGTAGCGCCTTCATCACCTGTGCCTGCATCGGGTCCATCGTGGTCGGCGTCATCCGCTGCTGGACCCACATGCTCACGCCCATGATCAGCGGCAAAGGCCCCACGGAGAATCCTGCGACGTGACCGAACAACGCATCGGGCGCCGACAGATCGGGGAGATAGAGAAACGGCGCGTGACGCAGCTCGATGGTATTGAGCAGCACATTGTACAGGGCGATGAACACCGGGATCTGCACCACCATCGGCAAGCACCCCATCATCGGGTTCACCTTGTGGCGCTTGTACAGCTCCATGATCTCACGCTGCATGCGCTGCGGGTCTTTCTTGTACTTCTCCCGCAGGGCGGTCATCTCGGGCTGCAGGGCCTGCATCTTCTTCATGGACCGCTGCTGGCTGTGGGTTAGCTTGAAGAACAGCAGCTTGATGAGCACGGTCACGAGGATGATCGCCACACCCCAGCTATGGACCAGTCTATGCAACCAGCGGAGCAGGTGAAACATCGGCTCCGCGACCACCCGGAACCACCCGAAGTAGATCCGCCCCGCGAGTGCCGGCGAGGTCGCCGCGAGCGTGTCCATCTCCTTCGGGCCAACATAGACGCGAAACAGGGATTCCCCCTGGGGCAGGGCGATCACCGCCGTGTGCGCCGGTTCCGCCGCATCCGCCACCAGGAACTCGACGCCAGGAAGTGAACTCTCAGACAGCCAACCTTGGAGAAAGTACTTGTCCTCCGAAACCACCCACCCTACCGGCCCAGAGATCTGTACCCGCCCCTCCATCTTCTTGAAGGCAAGGGTCTCCGCCTCCTTGCTCTCCCCGACGCCGTAGGCAAAGCCATTGTTTCCGTAGTAGCGGCTCGCCGGTACCCGGTCCGAGAAGTCAGTAGGACCCACGATTCTCAGCCCCGCCTGGGGCGCCATAACCGCCACTTGCGGGACGTAGCGATCCGTCGGCAAGGTCCACGTCAAGCTGCTGCCGTCCACCAACTGCACCAGGACGCGTCCGCCCACCGCCTCGACCGAGGTCGCCTCCACGACCTTGCCATCCGCACTCAAGACCTGCCCCGACCGCAGCGGTGGATTCTTCGGCACGAGCTCCAGCGGCAACCCCTCCTCATCCAGGTGGCGCTTGAGCCGGGCACCCAGCAGCCCCCCCGTCCTCCGGCCGAAGGTCAACGTGACCAGGTCGTTCCCGACCTCGACCCCCTCTTCCACCGCCGGCGCCGTACTCCCGCTCGGCGCGGCTAGCGGTGCCGGCGTGGGAGCCGACGGCACTACCGCTGGCGGCGAGGACGTTTCCACCTGCTCCCCCCGCTCGGGCTGCACCGCAGGCGTCGGATAAAGCCGCTCCATGAGCAGCGCATACCCCACCACCACCAGCAGCGACAGAGTGATCGCGAGGAGGGTCCGTCGATCCATCTCGGTTCCGGCCGGCTAGACGTCAGACGATGCGCCGGGAGGCACGGGATCGTAGCCCCCCGGGTGCCAGGGATGGCAACGGGCGACACGGCGTACTGCCAGCCAACCGCCCCGCCACACCCCGAACCGCTCGACCGCTTTCTCCCCGTATGCCGAGCAGCTCGGGTAGTAGCGACATACCGGCCCCATTACCGGCGACACCAACCACCGGTAGGCACGGATCACCGTCAGCACCACCCACTTCATCCCAGCCTCCTCCGCAACTCCGACCACAACGTATCAAGCTCGTCGTACAACGCAGCTCCGGACAACTCACCGATCCCCGGCCGGCAATCCACCACCACGTCGACGCCGTCTACGTCGCTCTGCCGTAGCCGTGCATGTTCCCGAATCCGCCGTCGCACTCTGTTTCGCGTCACCGCCTTCCCGACTCGCTTCGGGATCGTCACCCCGAGCCGCAGGGGTTCCCCCGGCCGTGCCAGGAACCGTAGGGCCACATACCGCCGTCGCAACGACTTGCCCCGTCGGTACACCGCCCGGAAGCCCGCTGGCTGCCCGATCGATCGGACCGGCGACTGCCTGCGCACCATGCCCGATAGGCCGTTCGCCTTCCGCGCGCCGCCCGTTGTCCGGGCTACACCGTCAAACGTTTCCGCCCCTTTGCCCGGCGGCGCCTCAGGACGCGGCGTCCCGCCGGCGTCGCCATCCGGGACCGAAATCCGTGGGTCGTCTTTCGTTTACGACGGTTGGGTTGGTAGGTGACCGACATGGCTAGGGCTTCGGGGACAGGTCTGTCGAAGGAGCGCGGGATGATACGGAGGGCAAACTGCCCTGTCAAACCACCAATGAGACTCTTTCGATCCTAGGATGAGGAGTTAGCGATTAAATTTCTTTACTACCTCATCAGCCCTGGGGAAATGTGGAAAAGAGACAGAAGGCGTCGCTGTCGCCAGTCAACCACGGTCGTCGCACTATGGAAAACTGCTCCTGGTTTCCAAGCCCGCGCCCTCCGCCGTGGGAAACCGGCCAACTTCTCCCCACGTTTCCCCAGCGTGTACCCTCCCCACAAGGTCGTCCATCCACAAGGCGACCGGTCTGCGGCATGCGACCAGCCGTCTGGCTCACTCCGCCGACCCCCCTCGATCCAGACGAGAGGCCGTTCTTCTCTGCGCCGCCTCCACACTCGATGATCGTTGCTGGAATACTCCAGGAACCCGCCCATAGTTGGCAGCTGTCCGGAGTTGTACGAGGGGCAAATCGTTGACGTTGCACGGACTCCCTGTGGCTTGCTGCGAGGGTTTCCCTCTGCTATAACGCGGGCCGCAGGTAGGGAACGGAGGAGGGGCTCGGGTGAATGTCGAAACCCGTTATTTAACAGATAGTTACGTTTCTTCGGGGGGTTGTGGAAAACGTGCTTGTCCGGTCTGAGATGGGATTGACAACACAACAAAATATTGCGTTTTCCACAGCTGTTGATAATGCGTTTCCGAGAGTCTTTGTGGGAGCACATTCGGAACGCAAATTGCATACGCTTGTTTTTCCACTCTCGAAAGGTGGGGGGCCATCGTGGAAGTGTGGAATAAGACGCTTGACTACCTGGCGGCAGATCTGTCGCAGCAAAACTTCACCAAATGGATCAAGCCACTGCGGGCGCGCGAGGGAGAGGCCGGCGTGGTTCACCTGGACGCGCCCGATCGATTCTTCAAGGAGTGGGTCGAGGAACGGTTTCTGGGTGAGATCACCCAGGCCGTCGCGCTCGTGACCGACGGTCGTATGGGGGTGGAGCTGGGGATCAACGGCGACAAGCGAGTGTCGGTGGTGGCACCCCCGGCGCCCGTGGTCCGGCGCGACGACGGGGTCAGCAATGGTGAGGAGTCGACCATGGCGCGGCTCCGGGCGCGGATGACCTTCGAGGAGTTCGTGGTCGGGCCGAGTAACCAGTTCGTTCATGCTGCCGCCCAGGCGGTGGCGAACATGCCCGGCCGTACCTACAACCCGTTCTTCATCTATGGCGGCTCGGGGCTTGGCAAGACCCATCTGCTCAACGCGATTGCGCACCGAGTCTCCGCGAACAACCCGCGGCTCCAGGTCTGCCTGCTTACCGCCGAGCGGTTTGTGAACGAGCTCATCGATCACATGCAACGCAACCGGTGGGAAGCGTTCCGGAAGCGGTATCGCAAGGTCGACTTGCTGCTCATCGATGACATCCAGTTCATCGCCGGCAAGGAGCGGACCCAGGAGGAGTTCTTCCACACCTTCAATGCCCTGCACGCCCAGAATAAGCAGATCGTGCTCACCGCCGACTGCTCTCCAAAGGAGATCGAATCACTGGAGGAACGCCTGAAGACCCGCTTCGAGTGGGGTTTGATGGGGGACATCCAAGCACCGGCGCTCGAGACCAAGGTGGCGATCTTGAACAAGAAGGCCGCGCTTGAGGGCATGGAGCTGCCGGAGGATGTGGCCCTGTTGCTCGCGTCGCGGGTCCATTCCAACGTCCGCAAGCTCGAGGGATGCCTGATCAAGCTTGCCGCCTTCACCTCGATTACCGGGCAGCAGGTGGACGTGCGCCTCGCCGAGCAGTTGTTGCGCGACCTGCTCTACGAGGAGCGGCGGCTGCTCTCCATGGAAGTAATCCAGAAGTCCGTCGCGGACCACTACGGCCTGAAGGTGAGCGATCTCAAATCCAAGCGCCGCACGGAATCAATCTCGACACCGCGCCAGGTCGCTATGTACCTGTGCCGCACCCTCACTAGCCACTCCCTGCCGGAGATCGGCAAGGTGTTCGGCGGGCGCGATCACACGACTGTTCTGCATGGCTGCCGTAAGATCGGGGAGGCCAAGGAACGCGATCCCGGCGTCGCGCAGACCGTGCGCGTCTTGACCCATCGCCTGGAGCGGAGCGACTCGTAAGGAGAGGCGGATGCGTTTTACTATCGGGCGGGCGCAATTCCTTGCCCCGCTGCAACGGGTACAGGGCGTGGTCGGCGCCCGTAGCGCCATGCCGATCCTCGCCAACGTACTGTTGCGCACCGATGACGGCCACGTCGAGCTGGTCGCGACCAACCTGGAGATTGGCCTGCGAGACCGGGTCGAGGCGGACGTACAGTCCGGCGGTGAGGCATGTGTCTCGGCACGCAAGCTGTACGAGGTAGTGAAGGAGCTGCCCGAGGCGCCGATCCTGGTGAGCGCAGAGGGTCCCGACCGGGTGACTCTCAAGGTCGGCCGCTCGACGGCGCAGATCCTCGGCATGCCGACCGATGAGTTTCCTGCCCTGCCGGAGGTGGGCGAGGGTGAGGGTCTCACCCTGGACGGATCGGTTCTGCGCGCCGTCCTCACCCAGACGGCCTTCGCCATCTCCACCGACATCACCCGCCAGACCCTCGGCGGCGTCCTCTTCAACCACGACGGAGCCGGCAGCCTGGAGGTGGTGGCGACCGATGGCCACCGCCTTGCGGTGCGCCGGGTCGCCGTCGCGGGGGAGGCGGCCGCGTTCCGCGAGATCGTGCCGCGCAAGGCGGTGGCGGAGATCCGCCGGCTCCTGGAGGAGAGCGACGACCCGGTCGCGCTCACTTTCGCCGGCAAGCACGCTACCTTGACGCGTGGCCCCCTGACCCTCGTTACCCGCCTCATTGAGGGGCGCTACCCCGAGTACCAGCGTGCCATCCCCGGGACGTGCAAGAACCTGGTCGTCGTCGACCGCGACGTCCTGGCCCACGCCTGCCGACGGGTGGCCGTTCTGGCCAACGAGAAGACCAACGGGGTGGAGCTCGACGTCGCGCCGGGCCAGCTGACCATCGCGACCCAGAACCCCGACATGGGCGAGGCGCACGAGGAAGTGCCGATCCAGCTCGACGGGGAGGGGACCAAGATCGGCTTCAATGCCCGTTACCTTCTCGACCTCCTCGGGGTGATGGCGACGGAGCAGATCCACATCGAGATGAACGACGGCAAGAGCCCGAGCCTCTTCTCGGAGGGGGAGGGCAGTGATTACCGCTGCGTCTTGATGCCGATGCGCCTGTGAACATAGCTGTCAGCTCTCAG
>JASFUG010000172.1:0-6812 GCA_050050395.1 Nitrospirota bacterium | reverse complement strand
AGGGGGGCTTTTTGCGCCGCGCCTCTTTGCTGGCAGGTCCCACCACACCGGTGTTTGACCGTCTTCGAGCAGCGTTTCTATACTGGTTCGTGCATTGCCTATCGCGGGAATGACGGTGAGCGGGCTTATCTCAGGGACCGACCACGATTTCTTGACGCTGTATTGGACCCCGATCGACAAGGCGGTGGCACGATGGCAGCCTCCCGTCCGTCTTGGCTCCGTGGCTCCGAGACGGACCCTGTCAGGCTTTTACATCGCTTCCTTGCCGGGAGGGGAGGGGGAGACGCACTACCGCTGCCAGGTCGTGCCGGGGGTGGTGTGGCACAAACGGCGCCTGTCGATTCTGCTCGGCGCGAGTCTCGATCCCCGGGCCACGGAGGTCCGAGTGGTCGTGGACCACGACAACGGCAAGCGGGCGCGGTCCTTCGAGATCGCAGTCGAAGGTGGGTTGCACACTCGACTGGAGATGAACGCACGGCTGCGGCGACTACCGCCGGGATTGACCATGAACATGAGCTTCGTGCAGTGGAAGCCGTCGGGTAATCTCGTGATGCTTCCAGAGTACGCCCGCGGCATCGTGATCGGCCGTCCTCACGTCACCTACCTGCCGCCGACGACGGCCGAGGACTTTCCTTTCGGCACGCCGTGCGTCGCGCTCGGCTGGCGCAGCGCTCGGGTGGGCCTGCTGAACGGTGAGTTCGCAACGGGTGGATTTCAGGTCGGGGTCCAGGGAATTCGCCGGGTGCCTGATATGTCACCTCTCTGCGGGTCCAGGTGATGCGCGGAATTACCCGCCAGCAGTGGTGGCTGATCGTCGGGATCATCGGCATCCTAGCGGGGTGCGCCAACCAGGTTTCCTATGTCCGCCGGGACCACCCGATCTATCCGACGGAGGAGATCTTCCCGCAGTCGCGCGAGGCGGTCTGGAGTGCGGCCAAAGCGACCATGGAACAGTACCCGTTAGCGGTGCGGGACGAGGCGGCGGGCGTGCTTGAGACCGAGTGGATGTTCGGGACAAGTGATGTCACCCGGCAAGTCGTCCGCCAGGGGGACGAGATCCAGAGTGATTTCGTCCAGATCCGTTACCGGGTCCACCTCACGGTCTCCCCGGTAGGCGTGGGCACACGGGTGGCGGTGCACCAGGAAGTGTTCGAAAACCGCCCGTACGAGAAGGGCATACGTACCTACTACGCTCCCGATCGCTTCGTCGATGCGGAGAGCTCGACAGAAGTCGAGCACCAACTACTCGTCCAGATTGCACGGCGGCTTGCGAAACACTAACTCGGCGCGCTGCCGGGGTCCTCGGACACCTAGGATTTTCCGGGCATGCTGCGCCCCGGCTGACCTAGGCTAGCCGAGCACTTCGCCGAGGCACTCCGCCACCACCGTTGTGAGACGATCGATTTCCTTCTCCGAGATCGCCAGTGGGGGCATCAAGACCACAACGTCCCCGAGCGGCCGGATGAAGACGCCTTTCTCCATCGCGCGGTTACACACCCGAGCACCGCGTCGCTCCTGCCATGGGAACGGCCGTTTGCTGGTACGGTCCGCGACGAGCTCGATGCCCACCATCAGGCCACGCTGACGGACGTCACCAACATGGCCATGCGCGGCAACCGTCTCAAGGCCGCGTGCGAGGTGTGCCGCCATCTCATCCACGCTGGCCAACACGTTATCGGTGGCGAACAGCCGCAGGCTTGCGGAGGCGGCGGCGCAGGCGAGAGCGTTACCGGTGTAGGTGTGTCCATGGAAGAACGTCCGCTGATCCTGGAATTCTCCAAGGAAGGCTTCGTAGACACGCTCGCTTGTGAGCGTGGCGGCGAGTGGTAGATAGCCGCCGGAGATCCCTTTCGCAAGAGCCATTAGATCCGGAATGATACCTTCGTGCTCGCACGCGAAAAGGGTGCCGGTTCGACCGAAGCCAGTGGCGACCTCGTCGACAATGAGCAAGAGTTCCAGCCGATCACACAGCTCGCGGACACGGCGTAGGTAACCGGGCGGGGCGGTGATCATACCTGCAGCGCCCTGCACGATAGGCTCGACGATCACCGCCGCGATATCGTCGGCGTGGCGTTCAGCGAGGGTGGCAAGCTCATCGAAACACTCCATCGCACACGCCTCGGACCTCAGTCCGAGCGGGCAGCGATAGCAGTACGGGGACGGGGCGTGGTAGCTCTCGAAGAGGAGGGGAGAGAACATCTTGTGGAACAGCTCGATGCCGCCGACGCTGACGGCCCCGACGGTGTCCCCATGGTAAGCGTTCGTCAGACACAGGAAGCGCTTTCGGTCTCGATGGGCGTCGCCTGCTTCTTGCTGCCAGTACTGGAATGCCATCTTCAGGGCGACTTCCACGGCGGTGGATCCGGAGTCGGAGTAGAACACCCGCGTCAAACCCGCAGGGGCAACGTCGATGAGTTCTCCCGCGAAGGCCGCGGCGGGGGCTGAGCCTAGGCCCAGCAGGGTCGAGTGGGAGACCTTGCCCAGCTGTGCCCGGATGGCGGCATTGATCATTGGATGGTTGTGTCCATGTACATTGCACCATAGCGACGACACGCCATCGAGATACTCTCTACCCTCGACATCGACCAGGGTGCAGCCGTCGGCGCGTTCGATTACCACCGGAGGCCCGACGGTCCACTCCTTCATCTGGGTGAAGGGGTGCCACAGGCAATCGCGCTCGGCGGCGTAGAGTCGTTCCTTGGGCATTGGCAGGACGCGGGGGAGCGACCGAATCGTCGATATGGAGATCGATGGCCGGGCTACGTACAATCGGCTCCGTTATCACCGCCGATGGAAGGTGCTTGGTAGGCCAGTCGAAATCAATGGGGGCCGAACTTCGGATGACGAATTATGGGGGCCGCCGAGCGCGGCGCAAGCGTTATCGCCCGGCATTCCTAATCGGTTGTGCGGCATTGGCGGCGGTGGTGCTGGCTGCGGCGGTACGCCACGCGGAACCGCCGTCGCCGGTGGAGGCAGCGTCGCTTCTCTCTGCGCAGGTGCCGGTCCCGGATCTGCCCGCGGCGCGTCCACTGCACATTGGTGCGCCGATTGGTGAGCCACCGGGGCCACCGCAGGAACGGCCGCACGGCCAAGTATCGAGCGGCACCGTCAGCGCTACCGATACGTTCTACGGGTTATTGACCGGCCACGGAATTGCGCCTGCAGACGTGCTGGTCATGGCCCGTGCATCGAGGCGGACCTTCGATCTGACCCAGCTGCGCGAGGGGCAGCCATACACCCTGACGTCCTTGGCGGAAGGCGGGCTGGTCGAGTTCCGGTACCGAGTCGATATCGACCACGATTACGTTGCACGCCTTGAACGCGGCGTCTTTCACGGTGAAATGGAGGCTATCCCGTGGGACATCCACGTACGCCATCTCTCTGGCGAGATACGTGACTCGGTCTTCGAGACGCTGCGTAATCGTGGTCTCGGCGACGCGATCGCCATGAAGCTGGCAGTGATCTATGCATGGGACATCGAGTTCGCCGTGGACATCCGTCCCGGTGATACCTACAACATTCTGTTTCAGGAAAAGTGGCGGAACGGTGAGTTTGTCGACTACGGAAAGGTGCTTGCCGCCACCATCCACAACCGCGGCGAGGAGCACAGCGCCGTCTATTTCAAGGACTCGACGGGTTTTGAGGATTACTTTGACCCTACCGGCCACTCGATGCGGAAGCAGTTTCTTCGCTCGCCCGTGAACTACACGCGGATCAGTTCCAGGTTCACGCGGCGGCGCTTTCATCCGATCCTGAAGCAGGTTCGCCCGCACCTCGGCGTTGACTTGGCCGCACCTCGAGGCACGCCGGTCAGGTCGGTGGGCGACGGTCGGGTCCTTATCGCGCGACGCAAGGGCGGTAGCGGCAACATGGTGAAGATCCGACACAGTGAACGGTACATGACGGCCTACCTTCATCTGTCGCGCTTTGCCAAGGGTGTTCGGGAAGGGGCAAGAGTCGAGCAGGGACAGGTCATTGGCTACGTCGGCTCGACTGGCCTCGCGACCGGCCCCCACCTCTGCTACCGGTTCTATGTGAATGGGCGGTACGTCAACCCGCTGACCGTAAAGTTCCCGGCCGCAAAGCCCGTTAAAGAGGAGTACCGACGCGAGTTTCTCTCGTTGGCAACGAGCTACATGGAGCGGCTGGCAACAAACGAGTCGGCAAACCGCGATCCCTCGCCACCAGGCTAGGCGCTCGTCGAAGGAGCCGGCGATGTGGGGCCATCATGGACACGAACACATTTACCGGGCTTCTCGAATTCGCGGTCGAGAAGGATGTCTCGGACATCCATCTCAAGGTCGGTGATCCACCGCTCTTCCGCCTCAAGAGCGTCCTGACGCCCCACGATTTTCCAAAGCTGACCTATCAGGATACGCGGGACATCGTTCAGTCCATCCTGCCGTACGGGATGCAGGACATCGATCTCGATCACATCAAAGAGGTCGACTTCTCGTACTCGATTCCGGGGACGGCACGCTTCCGCGTCAACGTCTACCGGCAACGGGGTACCCTTGCCATCGTCATGCGCGTGGTGCCCTTCGAGGTACCCACCCTTCAGGAGCTGGGGCTGCCTGACTGTGTCCGGGACTTCGTCCTGGAGGAACGCGGGCTGGTCCTGGTGACTGGCGTCACCGGCTCGGGCAAGTCGACGACGCTGGCCGCCCTCATCAATGACATCAATAACACCCGTCGCAAGCACATCGTGACCATCGAAGATCCGATCGAGTTTCTGTTCCGAAGCGAGGTTTCGTCCATCTCGCAACGGGAGATCGGCGCCGACACGGACGCCTTCGCCGACGCCTTGCGCGCCGCCCTGCGCCAGGATCCAGACATCATCATGGTGGGTGAGATGCGGGATACCGAGACCATCGATGTCGCGTTGAAGGCAGCGGAGACGGGCCACCTGGTGTTTTCCACGCTCCATACGCAGGATGCCCCGCGCACCATCAACCGACTCACCGCGGTCTTCCCGCTCGACCAGCAACACCAGGTGCGGATCCGTCTCGCCGAGTCCGTTCGTGGTGTCATCTCGCAGCGACTGTTGCCCCGGGCCGATCAACGGGGGGCGGTGGTGGCCATGGAGGTGATGAAGGCGACCATGACGATCACGGACTGCATCCGTGACGAGGAAAAGACGCATCTGATCCGTGACTACATCGTCAAGGGCTCGGATCAGTACCGGATGCAGACGTTCGATCAGCACCTTACCGACCTGTATCTGCGCGGCATCATCACCTTGGAGACCGCGCTGGCCGCCGCGACCAATCCGTCGGATTTCGAGCGCGCCCTACGCCTCGGCAACCAACAGGGTCCGGGCGGTGTCGGCGAGGATGTCTCCGTCGTGGCGTCGACCGAGGGCAGTCAGTCGCGAGCCGCGGAGAAGGACTCCGGCTTCGGCAGCTTTACGCGGTTCGGAGGCGATTCGGTATTCGACAAATGAGGGAACCGGATTGAGGTTTCGATTCGTTTACGTGCACGAACAATACCGCGCAGATCAATACCATCGATGAGTTGACGTACGCTACCAGGTCTGGGCCGGCGGTTTGTGTCTCAGAGGCCCAGGACGCCCAATCGTGACCCTGAAAACATAGATCAGCAAATGGGGAAAGACGGAGATCCAATCAGTGTCTGGTGACAGGGCAGGAACCGGCCGAGCAACTCACGCGGGAGGGGAACGTCGCCGTGCAGTCCGCCTAAAACAGAGCGTACTGACGCGATATCCAGAGTTAGCGGGTCTGTCCTTCAAGATCGCGGACGCGACCGCTGAGATAGAGCAGGCTTTTCGACTTGTTCACGACGTCTACGCAGGCATTGGCTTGGTAGATCCACGGTCGAGCGGCCTGCATCTCGTTCCCCATCACCTGCTTCCAGAGATGCGGATCTTTATTGCTCTCCTGCATGGCGAGGTCATTTCTACACTCTCGTTGTTCCCGGATGGGCCGATGGGGCTCCCTCAAGATGAGTTGTACGCGGAGGAGTTACAGCCATTGCGGGAGGCCGGCAGGCACTTGGCGGAAGTCGGATGTTTGGCGATGCATCCGGCATGGCAGAAGCACGACCTGATCCTTTTTCTATACCGGATCATGCATTACTACGCGTACCACAGCGAAGTTGACGACCTGTGCATCGTGGCCAACCCGAGACACGGGCGCTTCTACCAGCGGGTGCTCCTGTTTGAGCAATACGGGACGCAGAAACCATTCTCAAAGGTCAACGGGGCGCCCGCCACTGGATACCGCTTGGACCTACGCGGCATGGAACGACGATATCGGGAGTTCTATTCCACGAAGAATTTTGACGCAAACCTCCACGACTTCTTTTTCTCTTCTTGGGAGCGCGGTGGACGCCCGCCGGCTAGGGGCCGTCCTCTGACCGAGGAAGAATGTGTGGAGTTCTTCTGCCGCCGCGAGAGTGTGCTTCGACACCTGGATCCAGAGACTCTTCGGATCTTGACCGCAGCGCATCGGGAAGCGGGGCAGCCCATTGATTTTGCCGCGTTGGCCCGGGCCGTCGAAGCGTAGACCGAAGAATTTGCCTTCGTCCGACTAGCTGCGAAGCGTCGTCCTCTGCCGACATGTTACGTCGGCAATTTGCTACGCGTGCTCCGGTGGCCCTGTTTCCAGCGATTGCCACGGGGAGGTGATCGCTAAAAGAAACAACGCGTTAGGCGGACGCTCACTTCCCTCTCGTGGGTGGCACGCTCGTTGCATTGCCCTTCCACGATGACGCATGAAGCCTAAGAGATGCCTTCCGTCAGAACGATAGCGGGGCCCCGAGTCGCGGGTCTTCGTGGCTCCTTTTTGAGTCAA
>JASFUG010000171.1:0-6838 GCA_050050395.1 Nitrospirota bacterium | reverse complement strand
CATGGGGGTCGTCGCGTGCAACGAGCTCGCCCACCGGCGGGGTCTGCCGAAGCCGGTGATCGCCCCGATCGTGATCGACCCCGAGCTTCAGGGTCTGCCGGTGGTAGATGGGGCGAGCGGGGTGCACAATCTCAACTACCTCGCCTCCTTCAAGAGTTTCCGGCGCGACGTCCACCTGTTCCACGACATCGTCCCGTTTCGCCGCCTGGCCGTGCTCACCGACGGCATGATCCTGGAGACTGTTCCCGCCCTGGCCGGCCTCGCGAAGACGGTGGCCGACGAGCTCGGGATCGCCATCCATCCGGTCGTGGCGGCCGACTCGGCCGCTGACGTGCTTGCCGGCCTGCCGGAGGACACCGACGCGGTAATGGTCACGCCGCTGGTACGGATGGGGCAGGGTGAGTTCGCCGCCCTGGTGGCGGGGCTGATCGATCGGCGTCTGCCGAGCTTCTCGCTCCTCGGTCGCGAGGAGGTGGAGGCGGGGCTCATGGCCAGCGCCGCACCCCGGTCGGACTTCCAGCGCCTGGCGCGGCGTATCGCCCTCAACCTTCAGCGCATCCTCCTCGGCGAGGATGCAGCGACCCTGCCGGTGGCCATGACCACGGGGGAACGCCTCTCGATCAACCTGGCCACGGCGCGGGCCGTCGGGGTCTCTTTGGGCTGGCGGCTGAGCACCGAGGCGGACCTCGTGGGCGAGGAGCCCCTCGCCGCAGGCCGACTCCTCTCCCTCTCCGCCGTGATCCGTGACGCGATCGCCGCCAACCTCGACGTCGCCGCGCAGGGGCGGGCCGTCGCCGCCGGGGCCGAGGAGGTCCGCCAGGCGCGGGCGCGGCTCCTACCCCAGCTCGACCTTACCGCCGGTATCAGCCAGATCGACGAGGACCGGGCCAATCCCATCTCGCGTGCGGAGCGTGAGACCGCCGCTTCGCTCACCATCGAGCAGCTCCTCTACTCCGACGGTGCCTGGGCGAACCTGGAGATCCAGGGAGAGCTGCAGAGGGCGCGGCGCCAGGAGCTGAGAGCCCTGGAGCTGGACATTGCACGGGCGGCGACCGTCGCCTACCTGAACGTGCTCCGGGCCAAGACCGGCGAACGGATCCAGCGAGACAATCTCAAGACCACCCGCTCCAACCTCGACCTGGCCCGGATCCGCCAGGCGATCGGGACCGCCGGCCCCGCGGACGTCTACCGATGGGAGAGCGAGCTGGGCACACGTCGCCGCGAGGTGCTGGCGGCCGAGGCCCAGCGTTCCCGAGCGGAGCTGGCCCTGAACCGTCTTCTCCACCGCCCGCTGGAAGAAGTGTTCGGTACCCAGGACGCGACGGTCGACGATCCATCTCTCCTGTCCAGCGATCCCCGCATGCTCGACCACGTGAAGACACGCGCAGGCTTTTCGATCTTTCGCGACTTCCTCGTGACCGAGGGTCTCCGCAATTCACCCGAGCTGACCCGGATCGACGCCGCCATCGCCGCCCAGCGACGCGTCGTGACCGCCGCCCGTCGGGCCTACTGGGTCCCCACCGTCGGCCTCCAGGGTAGCGCCACAGAGACCGTGGACCGCAGCGGTACCGGTGCCGCGGGGCACGTCGGCAACGACACCGACTGGCAGGTGGGGGTGAACCTCTCCCTGCCCCTCTTCCAGGGCGGGGCCCGCGGCGCGGAGCTCTCCCGGGCCCGGGAGGAGCTGGCCCAGCTAGAGCTGCAGCGCCAGGCACTGGCGGAGCGCGTCGCCACCGGGGTGCGCACGGCCCTGTTCGCCACGGGCGCCTCGTATCCCGCCATCGAGCTCTCCCGTCAGTCGGCCACGGCGGCGCACAAGAACCTGGAGCTGGTGACCGACGCCTACGCCCGCGGCGTGCTCTCGATCCTCGATCTCCTCGACGCCCAGAACGCCTCCCTGGTCGCCGACCAGCTGGCCGCCACCGCCGTCTACGACTTCCTCATCGACATGCTGGACGCGGAGCGTGCCGCCGGCGCTTTCTCCCTCCTCATGACCCCCGAGGAGCGCGAGGCGTGGCTCCAGCGCCTCGCCACCTACTTCGAGGAGCACACCACGGCAACGGGGAACTAGAACGGCTCAACGCAAAGGCGCAAAGACGCGAAGGAACGACATAGGAGCGCTGCGCGCCCATTCGCGGTTAAAACCTCTTAATCATTGCGCGGAGCACTCCATTGCTGGTTGCGGTCCTTGCAAGCATGACTGGAATGACGTTGATTGCCCCCATGGATCGCTACCCCTTTGCGCCTTCGCGCCTTGGCGTCTTTGCGTTAGGGCTGTTGATCTCTGTCCTGCTAGCGGCGGGGTGCCGCCAGGAGGCCGCGGTGCCGCCGGCGGAGGTGATCCGGCCGGTGCGGTACGAGGTGGTGGTCGCGGCAGGCGGCGGGCAGGAACGGACCTTCGTCGGGACCGCCCAGGCCGGTTTAGAGTCGAAACTGAGCTTCAAGGTGGCGGGCACGGTGGAGCGGCTCGCGGTCAAGGTGGGGGAGCGGGTCAAGAAAGGCCAGCTCCTCGCGTCGCTGGATGCCCGGGACTACGAGCTGCAGGTGCAGCAGGCGGATGCCGCCCTCGCCCAGGCCAGTGCCGAGGAGCGCAACGCGGCCCGCAACTACGACCGGGTACGGCAGCTCTACGAGAACAACAACGCGTCGCGCAACGACCTGGACGGCGCGCGTGCCGGCGCCGAGTCCGCGGGCGCAGCGGTTCAATCGGCCGCCAGGCAGCTCGAGCTGGCACGGCGTCAGCTCAGCTACACTCGGCTGACCACCCCGTTCGACTGCGCCGTGGCGAGCGTGGACGTGGAGGAGCGGGAGAACGTCCGGGCCGGGCAAACCGTCGTACGGGTGAACTGCGGGGACCAGCCAGAGGTGGAGGTGGCGGTGCCGGAGAGCTTGATCACCCAGATCCGGCCCGGCGACGAGGTGACCGTGCGCTTCGATGCCCTGCCGGGCCGCAGCTTCGCGGCGGCGGTAAACGAGGTGGGGATCGCGACCGGCCGATCCACGACAACCTACCCGGTCACCGTCGGCCTTCGCGAGGCCGATCCGGCCATCCTCCCCGGGATGGCCGCCGAGGTGGTCTTCCACCTCGACCGCGGCGCGGAAACGGGCGGCGTCCTGGTGGCCCCGGCCGCGGTGGGCGAGGACCGGGACGGTCGTTTCGTGTTCGTGGTCGAGGCGACCGGCGAGGGGTTGGCCGTCGCGCACCGCCGCCCCGTCACCGTCGGCGAGCTGCGCGGCGACCATCTCACCGTCCTGGACGGACTAGCGCCCGGTGAAAAAGTTGTCACCGCCGGCGTCAGCCGCATCACCGACGGCCAGACCGTCCGCCTGCCGTGACGGTAGCTGCACAGATTCGGACCAGCGAAACGGAAAGACGCCAAGGCGCGAAGACGCGAAGGGGGGAGGCGTGGATGAGGATGCCGTCAGTCGGGTCGTCGTGGACGGCGCGATCGAGGGGCACAGAGTTCTCGATGGACGGGTGCTGCTGGAGAGCATCTACGAGGAGGCGCTCTCGGAGGAGCTCCTTGCCAGAGGCCTTACCGTCGAACGGCAACGGCCCGTGCCGGTCGTCTACAAGGGCCAGCGACTCGGTGCCGATCTTCGACTCGATCTCCTTGTCGAACGGTGTGTCGTCGTCGAGTGCAAGGCCACGACGGCCTACAACTCGATCTGCGAAGCGCAGGCGCTGGTGATCAACTTCGGAGAGCGTCTGGTGAAAGATGGCATCCACCGGGTCGTGAACGGCCTCTAGCGGCATCTCGTCAGTACCTCAACCTCTTTGTGCCTTAGCGTCTTAGCGCCTTTGCGTTAAGCAGTTTAAGTAACGTCAGCGTTGTCCTTCATGAACCTCACCCGTCTGGCCATCGAGAAGAACCGGGTCACCGCGGTGGCGGTGCTGGTGGTGGTGGCGGCGGGGCTCGCGGCGTACAGCGTGATGCCGCGGAATGAGGACCCGGGATTCACCATCCGCGTCGCCCAGGTGATCACCTATTTCCCCGGCGCCAGCCCGGAGCGGGTGGAGCTGCTGGTCACCGACAAGCTGGAGAAGGTGATCCAGGAGATCCCGGAGCTGGACTTCGTGAACAGCGAGTCCCGTACCGGCGTGTCCATCATCCTGGTCAACGTCCAGGAGCGGTTTGACACCATGCGGCCGATCTGGGACGACCTGCGGCGCAAGGTGGAGCGCGCCCGGGCCGATCTCCCGGACGGGGTGATCGGCCCGACGGTGAACGACGAGTTCGGCGACGTCTTCGGCGTCGTCATCACCCTCACCGGCGAGGGCTTCACCTACGCGGAGCTGAAGACCGTCGCGGACGAGGTGCGCGACGAGCTCCTGCGCCTGCCGGAGGCGGCCAAGGTCGAGATCCACGGCGCTCAGGAGGAGCGCATCTTCGTAGAGTACAACAACGCGCGCCTCGCCGAGCTGGGTCTCTCCCCGTACCAGCTCAGCCAGATCCTCGCCAGCCGCAACATCCTGATCCCCGGCGGCAGCGTCCGCGTCGGACCCGAGCGCCTGGCCCTAGAGCCGACCGGCAACTTCGAGTCGGTCGACGACCTGCGCCGCACGATCCTCAACCTGCCGGGCCGGTCCGAGGTCGTCTACCTGGAGGACATCGCCGCCGTCTCCCGCGGCTACATCGATCCCCCCACCGCCAAGGTTACCGCCGGAGGCGCGCCGGCCCTCGCCCTGGCGATCTCCCTCCGCGAAGGGGGCAACATCATGGCCCTGGGGGGGCAGGTGGACGACGCCCTGGCCCGGCTCCAGGCGGCGTATCCCATCGGCATCGAGCTGCAACGTCTCGCCTTCCAGCCGGCGGAGGTGGAGCGCAAGGTCGGCGACTTCGTCGCCAACCTGCTGCAAGCGGTGGCCGTGGTGGCAGCGGTGATGTTCCTCACCCTCGGCCTGCGCACCGGCGTGGTGGTGGCGACCCTCATCCCCCTGGCCATGGTGATGGCCTTCTGGGTGATGTCGTGGTTTCACATCGGCATCGACCAGATCTCCCTGGCCGCGCTGATCATCGCCCTCGGCCTGCTGGTGGACAACGGCATCGTCATGGCCGAGTCGATCATGGTGCAGATGGCGGCGGGCAAGGAGGCGACCGCCGCGGCGGTCGACTCGGCCGCGGAGCTGCGGGTGCCTCTGCTCACCGCGTCCCTCACCACCGCGGCGGCCTTCCTGCCCATCTACCTCGCCGAGTCCACCACCGGCGAGTACACCGCGCCGCTGTTCAAGGTGGTGACCATCACCCTGGTGTGCTCCTGGGTGATCGCCCTCACCGTCATCCCCCTGCTGGCGGTGCATCTCATCCGGGTGCGGCCGGCGGCCGGTGGTGGCCGCTACGACGGCCGCTTCTTCCGCGCCTACCGCGGGACGTTGCTGCTCGCCCTGCGCTACCGCTGGCTGACCCTGGTGGCGACGATCGCCGCCTTCGCCGCCGCGATCTACGGCCTCGGTCGGGTGCCGAACATCTTCTTCCCGCCGTCGGACCGTGCCATGTTCACCGCCGCCCTGGAGCTCCCCCTGGGCACGGCGATCGAGGAGACCGAGGCGGTGGTGGCGGACCTCGACCGGCACATCCAGACAGAGCTCGCCGCCGGTGTGGACCGACCGCACGGCGTCACCACCTGGGCCGCCTATGTGGGCAACGGCGGCCCGCGCTTCGTTCTCCAGCACGAGCCCAAGCCCGCCTCGCCGTACTACGCCCTGATGGTGGCCAACGTCACCGACGTGCCGTCCCTGCCCGGGTTGATGGCGCGGCTGGAGGGATATGCCGGCGACAGCTTCCCGGACCTCCAGATGACCGTGCGGCAGTTCGAGAACGGTCCGCCCATCACCCGGCCGGTGGAGGTCCGCGTGTCGGGCCGCGAGACCGACCGCCTGTTCGCCATCGTCGACGACCTGAAGGGGGCCCTGGCGGCGATCCCCGGCACCAAGAACGTCAGCGACGACTGGGGGAGCCGCGCGAAGAAGCTGCTGGTGCGCATCAACCAGCCCCGCGCCCGGCGCGCCGGGGTCACCAGCCAGGACATCGCCGTCTCCCTCCAGACCGGCCTGAGCGGCCTGGAGCTGACCGAGTACCGCGAGGGCGACCAGGTGATCCCGATCACCATGCGCTCCGTGGCCGCCGACCGCCAGGATATCGGCAAGCTCGAGTCCCTCGCGGTCTACGCCCAGGCCACCGGCCGATCCGTCCCCCTCAAGCAGGTGGCGGACGTGGAGATGGCGTGGGAGGCGGCCAAGATCCTGCGCCGTGACCGGTTGAAGACCGTGACCGTCGGCGCGGAGCTGGAGCCGGGAGTGACCGCGGCCGAGGCATTCGCCGCCATCACCCCGTGGCTGGAGGCGGAGGCACCGGGGTGGGGGCTCGGGTATCGCTACGAGCTGGGGGGCGAGGCGGAGACCTCGGCCAAGGCCAACGCCTCCATCGCCGCCAAGCTCCCGATCGCCGGCCTGATCATCCTCTTGCTCCTGGTCGGCCAGTTCAACTCGATCCGGCGGCCGATCATCATCCTCCTCACCATCCCCCTGGGCATGATCGGCGTCACCGTCGGCCTGCTGGTGGCCCGCTCCTACTTCGGCTTCATGACCCTGCTGGGGATCATCTCCCTGGCCGGCATCGTCATCAACAACGCCATCGTGCTCCTGGAGCGCATCCAGCTCGAAATCGTCGACAACCGCCGCACCCCGCAGGCCGCGGTGGTTGCCGCGGCCCAGCACCGCCTGCGCCCCATCCTGCTGACCACCGCCACCACCGTGTGCGGCCTCCTCCCCCTGTACTTCGGCGGCGGCGAGATGTGGGAGCCCATGGCCGTGGCCATCATCTCCGGCCTCCTCTTT
>JASFUG010000170.1:0-6892 GCA_050050395.1 Nitrospirota bacterium | reverse complement strand
CCAGATCGAGAGCCGCGCCCAGATGGCGATGCTGCCGCGCCTGCGGCCGCGCTGCTTCTACGACCTGGTGATCGAGGTCTCCATCGTCCGTCCCGGGCCGATCACCGGCGGCATGGTCCACCCCTACTTGCGCCGGCGCCGGGGTGAGGAGCCGGTCGACTACCCCCATCCCTCCCTGGAGCCGGTGCTGGCCAAGACCCTCGGCATCCCCCTCTTCCAGGAGCAGGTGATGCGCCTCGCGGTGGTGGCCGCCGACTACACCCCCGGCGAGGCCGACCAGCTGCGCCGCGACATGGGGGCGTGGCGGCGCTCCGGCGCCATCGAGGGCCACCGCGAGCGGCTGATCACCCGCATGGCGGCCAAGGGGATCTCCCGGGAGTTCGCCGAGCGGGTCTTCGAGCAGATCCGCGGCTTCGGCGAGTACGGCTTTCCGGAGAGCCACGCGGCGAGCTTCGCCCTGATCGCCTACGCCACCGCGTGGCTCAAGCGCCACTACCCGGCGGAGTTCACCTGCGCCCTGTTCAATGCCCAGCCCATGGGGTTCTACACCCCCTCCACCATCGTGGCGGACGCAAAACGCCATGGGGTGGAGGTCAGGCCGGTGGACGTGCGTGCCAGCTCCTGGGACTGCACCTTGGAATCAGCTGAGCAAGCACCACGTAGGGGCGGGGTTGATCCCCGACCGTCCCTGCCATCGAGAGCAGCGGGCGGGGGTGAACCCCGCCCCTACGAAGATCAAACCGAGTTCGCCGTGCGTCTGGGGTTGCGCCAGGTGCAGGGACTGTCGCGGGCCGAGGGGGAGCGGATCGTGGCGGCGGATGCCGCGAGCCTCGCGGAGTTCACCTGCCGCGCCCGCCTGTCACAACGCACCCTGCGTACCCTCGCCGAGGCCGGGGCCCTGGAGGGGTTCGGCGACCGGCGCCGCGACGCCTGGTGGGCGGTGGCCGGAATGGTTCCCCGATCATACTCTCCTGCAGGAGCAACCCTGGTCGCGAACCCGGGGACAGCGCCCTCCCCCACGTCTTCACCAGAGAGATTCGCGGGCAAGCCCGCTCCTACAGCCCGCCGGAAGGGAGAGCCCTACGAGCTGGAGCTCCCTTCGACGGAGCCCTCCCCCGCCTTCGCCCCCCTCGACGCCTTCGAGACCATCGCCTGGGACTACCGCACCACCCACTGCTCGACCCGCGGCCACCCCCTGGGGCCGCTGCGCGCCGCCCTCGCGGCCCAGGGGCTCCCCGACGCCCGCGCGGTCCGCCGTGTCCGGGACGGCGAGCGGTTGCGCTACGCCGGCCTGGTCCTGTGCCGCCAGCGCCCCGCCACCGCCTCCGGCGTCACCTTCATGACCCTGGAGGACGAGACCGGCTTCGTGAACGTGGTGGTCTGGCAGCCGGTCTTCGACCGCTACCCGGTGCTGGTGCGCACCGCCGCCTTCCTGGGGGTCACCGGCAAGGTGCAGAGCGAGGAGGGGGTGGTGCACATCATCGCCGACCGCCTGTGGCGGCCCCGCCTGCCGCGCCGGCCCGACGCCCCACCCAGCCGCGATTTCCGGTGACCCCCAACGCCCGCCCCTCTGCCCGCCCATTTTGCGACGCCATCACCCCTCACAGCGGAAGTGGACGAGCTGCGTCACCGGCTCCACGAGTGGTCTTCCCAGACTGATCACCCCCCTTCCCCAGAGGGGCAGTTTCTCCCGCCGCAGAAAAACGACGTTCCCATCATTCGTGCGCACATGGGTGCCGTTGGTGCTGCAATCTTCGAGCAGGAACTTGCCCCTTTGGAAGCGGATCCGCGCGTGGGTGCGTGACACATAGTCGCCATCGAGGACGACGTCACAATGGGGATCACGACCCAGGGAGATGGCGGTGCGTTCTGTTGTCATCGTCCACTCCTGCGTGCCGTGGCGCAGGTACAGTGTGGCGCGATCGACGGCCCCGACGGCAGCACCTCCCTCCATCGCAATACTTGTCACGCTGTCTTGGCGCTCCCATACGACATCGTAGATCGAGACAGGGTCGTCCTTGCCTTTGAGTAACGTGCGGTCGAACTGCCGCGCTCGCTGAGCAAGGGATGGCGCAAGGCGGTGGACCGTCTCCTCGGTCGTGATGATCTCGCCCCCTCGGGCAATATCCCGCATGCGAGCCGCCACATTCACGGCATTACCGAACAGGTCCCCGCCACGGAGGATCGCCAGGCCATGGTGAAGACCGATGCGGATCTTCACCGGCTGGGGAAACGCCGCCTGATCCTCGGCGAATGCCTTTTGCAGATCGCACGCCGCGGCCACGGCCTGGTCAGCCGTGGGGAATCGGCTCATGGTCTCGTCCCCGATTTCCTTCACCACGACGCCACCATGACGGCGCACGACAGCGGCCATACGCTGCTGGCTCCGGGAGATCGTCTCCTCCGCCAGCACATCGCCTAGGCGGTGATAGAGCCGGGTGCTACCGGCGATATCTGCGAACAGGATCGTACAGTCGATCTGGAGGCAGCCGCTTTGCTTGGAGGTCGCCATGAGCGAAGAGAGTCGAGGTGGCCGTGTGACCAACGATGCACATATTTGGGCCCTGCCCGCCGCCGTTCTCGGACGACCCGAACACTCGTCATCACCGCCCGCATAGTATCACCCGTTTCAGCGGCGATCCCCCGCGGTTGCCAAGGGGCATCGCGGGGAGGCAGCGGTGCCTAGCCTCGTCCATGACTTGTGGCCGCCCCCACCTCCCGCGCCCGCCCGACGCCCCACCCAGCCGCGACTTCCGCTAGATCGCTGGCACGCACCCGGCGGGTCCATGCCGCGACGATCGCGCTACTGCTTGGACGCCGGGGTGAGCCGGGGCACGAGCTTCGGCACGGTCTCCTGGTAGCGGCGGTAGGCGTCCCCGAGGTGGCGGACCAGATCGCCCTCCTCGAACCGGAGCCCGATCCAGATGTAGGCCGTGAATCCGGCGGCGAACAGTAGGTGGCCGACGGTCATCGCTGGGGTGACCCAGAATCCGATCAGGATCCCGACCATGATCGGGTGGCGCACGAAGCGGTAGGCGCCGCGGGTCATGAAGGGTGGCGGAGTGTGCGGCCGGCCACGGAAATAGAGCCACACCTGACGCAGACCAAAGAGATCGAAGTGGTCGACCATGAAGGTCGCCACCAGGAGCAGCAGCCAGCCCGTTCTGCATACCGAGCAAAACCAAGGAGAAACAATCAGAGTACGCATATTTGCGGATTGTCGTCGCACGATGTCCACCGTCGGTCGCGCCGCGGGCGCTCGACGCTCTCAGCGGGCGGCCCCCGACAAGACGGCAATTCCCCATCCCGGTCTGGATGGTGGTCATCCTTCCGCCATCCCGCGGCCCAGGGACGCACCCGTGGCCATTCTCAAGATCACGCCGGCGCCGCCCCCACACCGACGTCCTCCCCGGCTGACCGGGATCTGGCACTCGCCACGATCCGGCTGGACCGTGGGGCTAGGCGTCCACTGCCTCGCCGCCGCCGGCGGCGCGCAGGCTTATGTCCGTCTCGCCCTCTGCGAACGGGGCAAGAAGCCGGGCCACCGTCGCCATGTCCACCGTGCGCCAGTGGGGTAAGCTGGCACCATGTGCGGGCGTCTCACCCAGGTACGCGCGATCGATCTGTTCCGAGCGATCGTGCGGCTGATCAACGACCCGCCCGTGGCCGCGCGCTACAACGCGGTGCCCACCCAGGCGATCGCGGCGGTGCGTCAGCTCCCGGGCAGCGGCGACCGGGAGGTCGCCCTCCTCCACTGGGGCCTCATCCCGTCCTGGTCCAAGGACCCGGCCGTGGGTGCCCGCATGATCAACGCGCGGGCCGAGACCGTGGCGGACAAGCCCGCCTTTCGTGCTCCCTTTCGTCGTCGCCGCTGCCTCATCCCGGCGGACGGCTTCTACGAGTGGCAGAAGGTCAACGGCAACAAGCAGCCGTACTACATCCACCCGCAAGACGAAGAGCGGCCCTTCGCCCTGGCCGGCCTCTGGGACCACTGGGAGGGTGGGGAGGGGAGCCATGTCGAGTCGTGCACCATCCTCACCACTGCCGCCAACGATCTCCTGCGTCCCCTCCACGACCGCATGCCGGTCATCCTCGACCCCGCCGACTTCGACCTGTGGCTCGACCCCGGCGTGCAGAACCCCGAGGCGGTCCTGCCCCTCCTCCGGCCCTACCCGGACGCGGCCATGGCCTGCTACCCCGTCGGCCGCTACGTCAACAACCCGCGCAACGACGGCCCCGAGTGCGTGGCACCGCTGGATCGCGGGACGTCGTGAGCCCACAGCGGACGCGCCGTACGGCCCCCCCGCAGGCGTAGCACGCCGAGTCGTCGGTCCGGGTTCGAGACGGAATGGAAGGACTTTCACGTGGGGGTTGACATCTGCCTAGAGAATGATAATGATTATCACACATAAATTGCTCACCCCGTCCGGCCACCGGCGACACCCATGCAGACCCGTCCACACCACGCCCCGAGCGATCTCCGCTGTCCGTGCGGCAGCCGGGTCGCGTGGTTGGTGGACGGCGGCGTGGAGCTGAAGCGCCGCCGCTGCCGGTGTCTGCTCGTCGTACCCCTCACCGGGGGGCGCGATAGAGCTGGCGGCCACGGTGCGGGACGCGGCGGGGCCGTACGGAGTTAGGAGGCCGAAGATGATCGTGTGTCTATGTGGCGGCGTGTCCGACCGGGAGATCCGCGACGCGATCGACCGCAGCGGCGGTGATGTCGCCGCCATCCTCGCGGCGACCGGCGCGGGGCAGGAGTGCGGAGAGTGTCAGGAAGATGTCGAGTGGCACTGTCGCCGCTCAGGCCATGGCAGGTGTTCGACATCGCAGATGGCCTGCACAGAAAGGAGGGCGTGATGAGGGCCAAGGACCAGCGGGTGATCGAGCTGCTCAACGCGGTGCTGACGGCGGAGCTCACCGCGATCAACCAGTACTTCGTGCATGCGGAGATGTGCGAGAACTGGGGCTACATGCGGTTGCACGAGGTAATTCGCAAGGAGTCGATCGACGAGATGCGCCACGCCGAGCAGCTCATCCAGCGGGTGCTCTTCCTGGAGGGCGTGCCCAACGTCCAGCGCCTGGGGAAGATCCACGTCGGTGAAACCGTCCCGGAGCAGCTCAAGGTCGACCTGGCACTGGAGATGGAGGCGATCCCGCGCCTGAACAGTGGAATCCAGCTCTGCACCGAGGTGGGGGACAACAACAGCCGCCACCTTCTGGAGGAGATCCTCGAGTCGGAGGAGAAACACGTCGACTGGCTGGAGGCGCAGCTCGATCTGATCGAGCAGGTGGGGGAGCAGAACTACCTGGCCCAGCAGATCAAGGACGACGAGGGCTAAGGATTTTGCCGGATGGCCAATCTGGCGGAGGTAGCCATCGACCGATGCGTTCCGCTCCATCCAGCCCTTGGGCTGTGGCCGCGACGGCGATACCTTCGGGCTAGAGGCCAGCTTTCCGATCGGCGGCAACGTTGCATCGGCACCACCGTCCCCTCCTCCCGGTGGTGGCTGGCCTCACAATGGGCCGCGGCGCCGGTGAAGAGCCCCTGGGGAGTGGTAAGGGCCAGGACCCCGGTCCGCCGCGGCGGTTATTACCCCGCCGTCGCACCGTGCCCCCTCTGGACCGAGACGCCCTCGCGGCCCCCGTCTCAAAAATGAACGATTCGCGTCCCACATTGAGTCGCGGTCCGTCTCAATAGTGAACGATCGCAGGGCGCGTGTGGGACTGCGAGGGTCGATTGTCCTGAAAGTTAATCGCTTAAGTAGTGCTTTTGCCTCGCTTCCTTGAGCCGCGACTGGGTCTCCGCACCCGTTATGGACCCGGCTGGCACCCCATTTGCGGAGGAGAGGACGGTGGCCCAGGTGGACCGGCGGACTCCGCCGACTGCCCGGAGCAGTCAGAAACCCTTCGCAAAAGGAGAGGGCTCATGAACAGACGAATCGCGCTCGGAGTCATCGCCATCGCGGCGCTCGTAGCAAGCCCCGCCGGGGCACAATCGATGTCCGTGCAGGCCCCGCCCGGCGGGCTGGACGTCAACGTGGTCAATCCGCCCGACAATCCCGTGCCCGTTGAGGTCCAGGGGGTGCCGGCGGTCGATGTGAGCAACACGCCGGAGACCCCGCTCCACGTGCGGGACGTCGACCGCCAGGCCCGCATCCCCGTGCTCGACGGCTGCGACCTCTTCATCGAGGACGGCGAGACCTCGGATGCGTGTTCCTTCGACGAGGTGGAGGTGGGAAAGCGGCTGGTGGTGGAGTTCATCAGTGGCTGGATCGGGTACCCCGTCGGTCAGACCGGGGAGGCCCATACCCTCCTCAGTCGGCCGAGCGGCTTCTTCACGAACCACTACCTGCTCCAGACCCTCCAGCGAACGAACGTCGTCGGCGACGACAAGTACGTGATCAGCCAACCCTTCCGGATCGACGTCCCCGAAGAGGGGCGCCTCAGTGTCCGGGTCATACGGTCGCCGGACGACACGGGTGAGGTCAGCGGAAGCTTCTGGATTACCGGATACCTGGTCGACGTGGACGAGGAATAGGCAGAATCCGCGGTAACAGGGAGAAGGTGGGACAACGACCGGCGCGGTCGCCCCCGCAGGTGACCGCGCCGAGCGGTGCTTTCGTTTCGGCCCGCGGCGGTCTCACCGTCCGGGGGCACCGCTACCTCTGCCGACGGCCTCGCCACGTGCCACCTCTCGGTCACCCTCCTCCGACGGGCCTGTGCAGGGCGGGACGGCGGCGGGCCGGAACGGGCGGCCGTGGCCAATGTAGAAGCGCATGAAGAACTCGAATAGCACCAGCCGGGTGGTCTGGATGCTGACCACCAGCCCCTCGAGGACGATGATCAACAGGTTTCCGGCCACGATCACGGAGGCGCTGAACGCGGGGCTCGC
>JASFUG010000169.1:0-6897 GCA_050050395.1 Nitrospirota bacterium | reverse complement strand
GTCGCGGTTGGCGGCCAAGGTGTTCACCATCGAGCGCCTCCGTTCCCTTGCTGCCGACGCGCACAAGCGCCTCGACGCGCTCGCGTGTCGCAACGTCGTGTTTCGCATCGCCGATGGAAGCTTTGGTTGGCAGGAACATGCACCGTATCAGGCGATCCTGGTGGCGGCGACGGCGCCGGAGGTGCCGCGGCCGTTCGTCGACCAGCTCGACGTCGGTGGCCGGCTGGTCTTGCCGGTGGGCACGGGTGATGTTCAGGATCTCCTGTTGGTACACCGCACTGCCCAGGGTCTCACCACTCGTTCACTGTTGCCGTGCCGCTTCGTCAAATTGATCGGGCGACACGGTCACACGGTCGGCAACAACGGTTAGGGCGGATGGATCGCGACACATCTATGACCACCGAATGTCGGTGGGTGCCGGCGGCTCCCACTGGCCACCGCCCGGTGATCGACGGTTACCTCCAGGTTGGCGAAGGGCGGCCGGTGTCGATACCTGTTCGCGATTCTCGCTGAGATCCGCGAGACCCGGTGCGCATGCTTCACGATCTCACGACCTGGATGGTCCATTGGGCCTCGACACCGGCGGCCGAGTGGGCGTTGTTCTGGCTGGCGGTTGCCGAATCGTCATTCTTTCCGATCCCGGTCGACGTGCTTCTCATCGCCATGGGGCTCGCCACGCCCGCGGGCGGCGTGCGTTTCGGGTGTATCGCCACGATCGGCTCCGTTGTCGGTGCGGTTGTGGGCTACTACATCGGTGTGCTGGGCGGCCGGCCGTTGTTGCGCCGCTGGGTCTCACCCGAGCGTCTGGTGCGGGTCGAGGGCTATTTCCAGCGCTATGAGGCGTGGGCGATCGGCGTCGCAGGGTTCACCCCGCTGCCGTACAAGGTCTTCACAATCGCCGCGGGAATCTTTCGCGCCACCCTGTGGAAGTTCGTGGTGGTCTCCATCCTTAGCCGCGGTGCCCGGTTCATCGGTGAAGGCCTGCTCTTCTACCTCTTCGGAGAACAGATCGGCGCGTTCATCGAGCGCTACTTCAACCTCCTGTCGATCGTGCTCGTCCTTTTGCTTGGGGTGGGGGCCTATGCTATAAGCCGCCGCTCGCGTGCGAGGTCTGCGTGAGCGCGTGGGAGAGAGCCGGGGCGTAGCGCAGCCTGGTAGCGCACCTGCTTCGGGAGCAGGGAGTCGGAGGTTCAAATCCTCTCGCCCCGACCATCTTCTGGCTTTCATCTCCCGCAGGCCGAAAGCGGCCAGACCCGGGGTCGAGCATGGACAGACACGGTGGGCTACGGCTCGTGAACGGCTTCTTCCACACCGACGTCACGTTTCCGCACCATACGCACAACCCCGATCTGCCGCTCCCGCTCTGCGGCAGGAGGCAAGGCCCGTCGAGCTCCGCCTAGGCAGGCCGTCCATCGTGATGCCGCCCGCTCCGCAGTCCTCTCCGTGCGCGCCGGAGCATGGGCCGCGCGTCTGGCGAGCCGCGGTGGAAAATGCGCGCCGATTCAGAATCCCGTCGCATCGTTTGCACCGTCCACCCCATCCTCTAACGTGGTGGCGATGTGACGAGAGGCGCGGATGAAGGGCTCGTTTTTTCTCTACTGGGCATGGGGCGGCGCCCTGGCAATCGTCCTGTTGGTGATCACCGTGGTGGTCTACCAAGCGCTCACGATACCGCCGAACTTCTCGCACGCGATTGCCCGTGCCGAGAGCAATTCGGCGGGGTCGTTGGCACAGTCGGAGGGTCCGTTTCCACTCCGTACGCCCGATGGCTGGCGCGTGGTCGAACGGCCCGACGCGACGGGAACGGCGGGGGGGGATGCGGAAGCATTTTCGCCACCCGACCGCGGCCACCGTTACCTCACCTTGCTGGTCGATGCGCTCGAGGCGGACCGCGAACGGGACCCGGACAGGGTGCGCGCCGTGCTGGAGGAGCTGCGACGATTGGACGCGCCCGAGCCGCGGATATACCGCTGGCTGGGGAGTCTGTATCACCAAGAGGGGGATTATCTCGCGGCGGCTGCGGCGTTCGAACGCGCCGTGGAGCTGAGCCCGGGGCACGCGCCGGATCTATTCAATCTGGCGACGATTTACCTGCTCGAAGAGCGCTACCCACGGGCGATTCACACCTTCAACCGTATCATCCCATTGCAGCCGCCATTTCTCGACGACGTCTACGCGTACCTAGGGTACTGTCTGCACGCCATGGGCGAGGAGGTCGCCGCGCGCCAGGCGTGGCAGGTCAGCATGCAGCTCGACCCCGACAACGCCGTCGCGCACCGCTATCTGAAGAGTGAGGTTGCCTCTGTCGAGCCACAGGGGAACGGCGGCGTCACGGGGCATCGCCCGGCACTGGCTCCGCCAGCCGCCACGGGATCGGCCCGGCCGGAATAGGTGGAGGTTCGTCCCTGAGCGGCTCGAAGGTCGAGCGAAGCACCGCCTTGAGTCCCTCCAGATCCATACCAAGGAAGCGATCCATGCCGATGCGGTCGAGCTTGTCTATCGCCCTCGCGTACTGCAGCAAGGCGGGACGCCACCGTCCGCGCTCGCGATGGAGGCAGGCGGCAGCGACCTGGATCAGCGCCTGGTAGAAAAGGCGTTCCGGCGACTCCTTGGCACACGTACGCCAGATCTCCTCCAAGACCTCGTGGGCGTCGTAGTAACTGCCGACGTTGAACAGCCGTATGCCTTCGAGGTAGGCGTCGGGGTAGGGTGGCACGCCGCGATGTCCCATCGGAATGTCGGTGCTGTGCGTTGCATGGCCGCGTCGCGCGCCCGGGCGCGGCGGACGCAACCCGACCGAGTCACAGTTTGGCGCCGATCTCGCTGCCTGTTCCCGGCGATGGTGGCTCGCAACGCCGTTGTCGACAAGGCGTGATGGCCGATGCGATGCCGGCGGTGCAAGTGCGGCACGGAGCGGCGACGTAGATGGAGCCGCCCGGTGTTTTTGGCATTGGCTGAGGATGGCTGCTCGGCCGCTGCCCGAGCATGCAACGAACCGGTGGCAACGCACGCCCAGTGGACGTACTGCTGGGCCCTCATTCGGTCGGTTGCAAAGGAAGCGGTCTTTGTTAGTATCCGCCGTCCCGCCAAACTGTGCCGGTCAGTCCCTGCTTCGCTACCCGCGCCAGGCAACCCGACGATGGAATACAGCGGTCTGCTGATTTTCCTCCTGTTCTCCGCCATGTTCGGAGGAGCCCTCTGGCTGGTCGGGGCGATCTTCGGGCCAAAGGTGCGTACCGCGCTCAAGGATCAGCCCGTCGAGTGCGGTAAGCCGCCATTCACCCTTCCCGGCGGCCACTTCGACGTCAAGTTCTACATGGTGGCGATCCTGTTCGTGGTGTTCGACGTGGAAATGATGTTCCTCTTCCCGTGGGGCACGGTGTTCCGGGATCTGGGACTGTTTGGCTTTGCCGAGATGATGATCTTCCTCACCGTCCTCGTCGTGGGCCTCGCATACGCCTGGAAGAAGGGCGCCCTCGACTGGGAGTAACGCACCGACCGCTCACCATGGATCGACTAGAGACAGCTTGGATGAGCGTGGTGGAGGCGGCGCTTTTCGAGGGGCATCCCGTAGGGGCGGGGTTAAACCCCGCCCCTACGTGGAGGCACGCCGTGGTGGATACGGTCGCAGGTACTCGACGTATGGCAGGAGGTGCCAATGTCTGAACAAGGCTGGTTCACGTCGCGCTCGGACGAGTTGGTCGGCTGGGCTCGCAAGTGGTCGATCTTCCAGTACCCGTTTGCGACCGCCTGCTGTTCCATGGAGTACATGTCCGTCTCCTGCTCCCACTACGATCTGGAGCGGTTCGGTGCCGGCTGGCCGCGCTGGACGCCTCGCCAGTCGGATGTGCTGTTCGTCGTGGGCACCATCTCACACAAGATGGGGCCGGTGCTGAAGACCATCTACGACCAGATGTGCGAGCCCAAGTGGGTGATCGCCTTCGGCGTATGTACCTGCACCGGGGGGTTCTACAACAACTACGCCACCATCCAGGGGATCGACACGATCATTCCGGTGGACATCTACATTCCGGGTTGCCCACCCCGACCCGAGACGGTGATCGACGGGCTGCTCAAGCTCCACGAGAAGATCCAGCACGAGCGTGCTTCGATGCGTGGTCGCGAGTGGGTCAAGGAGAGTGCGACCTCCAATGTCTGACCTGGTACAAGTCCTACGCGCCCGGTTTCCGGAGGCGGTCGTCGACAGCCACTCCCAAGCGGGCGACGACACGGTCGTGATCACGCCCGAGGCCCTGCGCGACGTGGCGGCCTTTCTCCACGATGATCCCGAGGTCGGGTTCGAGATCCTCATGGACGTCACGGCGGTCGACTATTACCGACGCAAGCCGCGCTTCGAGGTGGTGTACCACTTCCTCTCTCATCGCCGGAACGAGCGGTTGCGTATCAAGGTGCCGGTCGAGGGGAAGGACCCGCGGGTCGCGACGTTGCAGGACCTGTGGATCTCCGCCAACTGGATGGAGCGCGAGGTGTGGGACATGTTCGGGATCCGGTTCGACAACCATCCCGACCTTCGCCGGATCCTCATGTACGAGGAGTTCGAGGGCCACGCTTTGCGAAAGGATTACCGTGTCGACAAGCGCCAGCCGCTGGTCGGGCCGGTGAACTAGGCCGCGAACGGTGCATCGTGAAATTGCTGCGTCCGCATGGACAAGAGACCGTAGGAGCGGGGTTTATCCCCGCCCGCCTTCGGGGATACACATCCTGCCGATCCAGCCACGGGAGGGGATAAACCCCTCCCCTACGGGTGCTATGCCCGCCATCGCAATATGACTACCACCGCCGCCGAACAGCCCCTGACGACCAAGTCGATGCTGCTCAACCTCGGGCCGTCGCATCCGTCGATGCACGGTGTGGTGCGCTTCATCCTGGAGCTGGACGGCGAGACCATCGTCAAGGCGGACACGGAGATCGGCTATCTGCATCGCGCTTTCGAGAAGATGTCGGAGCAGGGCAACTACCTGCAGGTCATGCCGTACACCGACCGCCTCAACTACGTGTCGCCGCCGATCAACAACCAGGGATACTGCATCGCCGTGGAGAAGCTCATGGGCATCACCGTGCCCGAGCGCGGCGAGTACATCCGGGTGATCTGCAGCGAGATCGCCCGGGTGGTCGACCATCTGACCTGTATCGGCGCCGGCGCCATGGAGCTCGGCGCGTTCACCGCATTCCTCTACATGATGGAGGCTCGCGAGGAGCTCTACGACTGCCTGGAGGCGGTCACCGGCGCGCGCCTCACCGTCTCCTTCGGTCGCATCGGTGGCGTGAAGGCGGACCTGCCGGACAACTTCACGGCGCTGGTGAAGAGGGCGTTCGCCAAGACCCGCGAGGTCTTGGTGGAGTGCGACAAGCTCCTCACCCGCAACCGCATCTTCGTCGACCGCATGCGCGGCGTCGGTTACCTGTCGAAGGAACGGACGCTGGCGTACGCGATCCAGGGACCGTTCGCCCGGGCCAACGGCGTCGACTGGGATCTGCGTCGCGACCAGCCGTACTCGATCTACCCGCAGCTCGAGTTCGAGGTGCCGGTCGGTGACGGATGCGACAACTACGACCGCTACCACGTGCGCATGCGTGAGATGGAGCAGTCGATGCGCATGGTGGAGCAATGCCTGTTCAAGATCCCGAAGGGGGCGATCGCCGTCGACGAGCACGGCCGCGAGCTGACCGGGGCCGACATGGTGGACGAGGCCAAGGTCGGCCACACACTCCACTTCCAGACCGCCCATGCGGTGGTCGATCCGACCCTCGACGGCACCGATCGGGGGCGCATCGAGCGGGTGACCACCCCGGACAAGCATGTGCTGTTGCCGCCCAAGGAGGAGACCTACGGCAACATCGAAGGGTTGATGAACCACTTCAAACTGGTGATGACCGGCCATGGTTTGCACCCACCCGCCGGTGAGGCGTATGGCGTGGTCGAGGGGGCCAACGGTGAGCTCGGCTTCTACGTGGTCTCCGATGGCACCGATCGCCCCTACCGGGTCCGCTGCCACTCGCCGTGTTTCATGATCCTCGCGGCCATGGCGGAGATCCTGGTGGGGCACATGATCGCGGACATCACGCCCATCTTCGGGATGGTGAACATGATCGCAGGGGAGCTGGACCGATGAGTGACACAACCGGCCATGGCGCGGCCGAGCTCATCCCGGCGCTGGCGGCGAAGGTGGTCGAGGTCACCGCCTTCCCCGATGAGCTGCGCGCGGAGTGCGACGCCCTCCGCGAGAAGTACGAGACGCCGCGCTCGGCGCTGATGCCGATCCTGTGGCTCTTCCAGGGCAAGTACGGCTACGTCTCGCAGGAGATGGAGAGGGTGATCGCCGACTACCTGGAGATCCCGGTCATATGGGTGCGCGAGACCACCACCTTCTACACCATGTACGACAAACGGCCGGTCGGCACCTACCACGTGCAGGTGTGCGGCAACCTGTCGTGCTACCTGTGCGGGGCACGGGAGACCATCGCCATGGTGGAGGAGGAGCTTGGCATTCGCGTCGGGGAGACGACCGACGATGGGCGCTTCACCTTGTCGGTGGTGCAGTGCCTGGCCGCCTGCGAGCAGGCGCCCATGATGCAGATCAACGATCGCTACTACGGGCCGCTGGATCGCGAAAAGGTGCGGGAGATCTTCGGAGGTCTGCCATGATGGTGAGCCTCTACCGCAGGGGCGTAGCGGCCACATACCTGTTCCCGCTAAGGAATGCGGGAACGCAGGAAGGGTTGATTCGCCGCGAACGGATCGTTTCCTGCCTTCCTGGCTTGCTGCCTTCCTTGGAGGATGGTGTTGTGGGGGCCCCCTCAGGCACGGAGTCGTGGGCATGACGACCAAGCTGCTCTCCACCTACTTCGGGTCTGCGGACTCGCACAAGCTCGACC
>JASFUG010000168.1:0-6908 GCA_050050395.1 Nitrospirota bacterium | reverse complement strand
CTGGGTCCCCATCGCGCCGTCGCAGATCACCACCCGCTGGGCGATCACCTCTAGGAACTTGGCGGAGCGGTCAGGCATCAGTGGCTGGCCAGTGGAGAAGCGGTGGACCGCCACCCGCTCCCCCTCTCACCGGGAGGGGGCTGGGGGGAGGGCGGCGGGAGCGAGCGGTTCGTTGAGCGCGCATTCTGGCACTTCGCGATCTGCCAGGCGCCCCCACCCCGGCCCTCCCCCGGTGGGGGAGGGGGGAAGGTGTCAAGGCGTGCCTCCGGTCGTTCATGCCGCGGCGCGATCCATCAGCCACTGGGCCAGCAGCCGCACGCCCACCCCGGCGGCGCCCTTGCCGCCGTAGTAGCCCACGTCCGGTCCGCCCCAGGCGGTGCCGGCGATGTCCAGGTGGAGCCACGGAGTGTCGCCGACGAACTCCTTGAGGAACATGGCGCCCGAGATCGACCCGGCGGTGCCGTCACCGATGTTCTGGATGTCGGCCGTCTGCGCCTCGATCGCCTTGTGAAAATCGGGCCACAGGGGCAGGGGCCAGCACCGTTCCCCGGCCAGCTTGCCCGACGCGATCACCTGGTCGAGGAGGGCGTCGTCGTTGGACATGGCACCGGTGGCGATGTGACCCAGGGCGGTGATGATGGCGCCGGTCAAGGTCGCCAGGTCGACGATCGCGGCGGGCTTCTGGTCGCACACGTAGGCGAGGGCGTCGGCCAGGATCAGCCGTCCTTCCGCGTCGGTGTTGAGGATCTCGATGGTCTTGCCGTTGTACGCCGTCACGATGTCGCCGGGCTTCTGGGCCGAGGCGTCGGGGAGGTTCTCGGAGGAGGGGACCACGCCGATCACTCGCTGCAGTGGCTTGAGCTCGGCGATGACGGAGAACAGGCCGAGGACCGCGGCGCCGCCGCACATGTCGAACTTCATCTCGTCCATGTTCTTGCCCGGCTTCAGTGAGATCCCGCCGGAGTCGAAAGTGAGCCCCTTGCCCACTACCGCTACGGTCTCGGTGGCGTCGCGTGGGCTCCACTCGAGCATGATGAGCTTGGGCGGCTGGCTGGAGCCGCGGGAGACGCCGAGGAGGGCATTCATCCCCAGTTTCTCCATCTGCGCCTTGTCGAGGATGGTTGCCTTGATCCCCGGAGTCTTGGCGATCTCCCGCGCCTGCTGTGCCAGGTAGGTGGGAGTGCAGGTGTTGCCCGGGGTATTCCCGAGATCGCGGGCGAAGCCGACGCCGCGCGCCAGGATCTCCCCCACCTTCAGTCCCTCGCGGGCGCAGTCCAGGTGGTCTACCGGCACACGGAGCACGACCTCGCGGATCACCTTGCGATCCTTGTCGGGCTCGCTCTTGTATGTCTCGAAGCGGTAGGTGGCGAGGCTCGCCCCTTCGGCAATGGCGCGTCCCGGATCCTCGGCGGCTTCGGCTCCGGCACCGAGACAGACGTCGGCGGCGGTCACCTTCATCGCCTCCATCTGCTTCACCATGCGCGCAGCACCCTGGCGCAGGATCTCGTCCGTGATCTCCTCCTTCTTGCCCATCCCGATCAGGACCACCCGGGCGGTGGCGCCATCGAGGTGCACGGGGAAGCTGCTCACCTGCTCCTTCTTCCCGGTGAAGCCCGCGGCTCGCGCCAGGGGCTTGAGGACGGAACCGAGACCGGGTGCCAGGGAGTGGTCGAGGGACCCACCCTCGGCGAGGAACAAGGTGAGGGCGCGGCCCCTGCGGAGCTTGGTGGGAGAGGTCGTCGCGGTGAATTTCATAGGCGATCCGGTCGCAAGGAGAGTCGGTGAGGGATTGGGGAAACGCTTACTTCACGGCGCAAATTATCGGCAGCGAGGGCGGATTTACAACGCGTCGCGTCACAACGTCTCCCCCGCACCCGGTCAGGCGACCGGTGCGACGTGCTCAGTAGCGCACGCCGAAGTCGTGTAACCCCGCATCCGGCTCGTCCCAGCGCAGCTCCACTTCGTCGACGCGCGCCGCTGCCGGACCTTGGTGAAGGTAGGTGATGAAGGCCTGGAGGGCCGCTTGCGCTCCCTGAGCGACGACCTCCACCCGGCCGTCCGGGAGGTTTCTCGCCCACCCGACCAGACCCAGCCGCCGGCCCTCGTCGCAGGTGGAGGCGCGAAAGAAGACCCCCTGGACCCGGCCGCTGACGAAGGCGTGGAGCTGTTTCATGTGCGGGCTCCGGGTTCGGCGTGGGTCAAGGGCGGTGGGCGGTGTTCGGGATTGGACCGCCTTCGGTGAGCAAGGGGCTAGGGGTTGGGGACTAGGGGTTAGGGAAGGTGCCGGCCCTATGGGCCGGCGATCAATGTTTCGTTGAGGATGAGGTTACGCAGCGGAGCAAGCCAAAGAAATAGTCGCCGGCCGTAGGCCGGCTCCACTCCCAGTCCCTAGCCCCTAGTCCCTAGCCCCTCGCCATCCACCCGATCGATCACCGCGGCGCCCACCGCGTCGCCCCACACGTTGACCGTGGTACGCAACCGGTCGAGGAGCCAGTCGATGGTGAGGATCAGGGCCACGCCGCCGACCGGCAGGTGCACAGCCGAGAGGACCATCACCATGGTGACCAGCCCCGCCTCGGGGATCCCTGCGGCGCCGATCGCCGCCAGGGTGGCGGTGAGGAAGATGATCACCTGCTCCGCGGGCCCCATGGGAATGCCGTAGACCTGGGCGATGAACATCACCGCCACCGCCTCGTAGAGGGCGGTACCGTCCATGTTGATGGTGGCGCCCAGGGGCATGACGAAGCCCGCCGAGCGCGGCCGCACCCCGCCTTCCTCGGCGCACTCCATGGAGATCGGCAGGGTGGCGGAGGAGGAGGCCGTGGCAAAGGCGGTGACCAGGGCCCGCAGCATGGCGCCAAAGTAGGCGAGGGGTGAGCGCCTGCCGAGGAAGCGCAGGATGGTCGGTAGGACCACGGTGGCGTGCAGCAGCAGACCGCCGGTCACCACGGCGGCGTAGGCGGCCAGGGAGATGGCGAGATCCACCACCGCCCGGCCCCCGCCCTCTGCCGCGAGCTTGCCCGCTACCAGGGCGAAGATCCCGACCGGCGCCGCGGCCATCACCAGGTGGACCATGCGCATCACCGCGTCGTTGGCCGTCCGGAACAGGCCGAGGAGGGCCGCGCCCCGCTCCCCGAGGGTGGTGCACACCCCACCGAAGACCAGCGAGAAGAGGATCAGGGCGAGGATGTTGGTGTCGGCCGCGGCCTGGAAGATGTTGGGTGGGATGACAGTGAACAGCAGGGACTTCAGGGCCGCGGTGGGACCGGTGTGGCGTTCGGCGAGCAGCACGTCCACCGCCTCCAGGGGCATCACCTTGTGGCGCTTGAGGCGCTCCGCCAGCTCCGGATGGCCGTCGATATCGAGGCGCTTGAGGGTCTCCCGGACCTCCGGAAGTCCCAGGTCCAGGGCGTCGCGCAGGGCGTTGGCCGGATCGGTGTCACCGCTCGCGAGCTGCTCCTCGATCTCCGGAAACCGGTGCAACCCGAGGGCCTCCACGGCGGCGGCGATCCGCGGATCGTCGTCGCTCATGTGCGGATCGTCGACGATCAGCTGCAGGGCACGGTCCTTCTGGATGCGCCGTTCCGGCAGGCGGTGGTGGAGCAGGTCGTCGACGTTGGCGAACGCCTCGGGCAGGCCGAAGGCCGCGAGGGCGCGATCGTACGGCGTGGCATAGCGGGTCCCGGGCTGCACCAGGTTGACCAGCATCAGTCCGACCAGGACCGCGGCGAAGGTGGTGGAGAGGTAGTAGGCGATGGTCCAGCCACCGATCGGCCCCAGGCGTCGCACGTCGCCGAGGCCGGCGATCCCGGCGATCATCGACGTCACCACCAGGGGCACCACCAGGAGCTTGAGCAGGGCGAGGAACAGATCGCCGAGCCAAGCCACCTGCCCCATCTCCACCGGCCACAGGCTGCCGCACACGACACCGGCGACGATCGCCGCGAGCAAGAGAATCGTGGTGCGGGTCATGGGAAAAGTAGCGATCAGCCGTCAGCCATCAGCTCTCAGCGGACGACGGGTAGGTCACGGTCGATAGGTTGGTAGCAGGCGGCGGCACGCCGAGCCAGGCGTGCGCCACGGAAGTCGGCCCTAAATGGCGTAAGGATTTCAACCCGTGAACCACAGCAATCGACGCGCGCCGTGCGCAACGAGCTGATAGCTGACCGCTGACAGCTATGGACTACTCCAGCAACGCCGCGGCGTGGCGGCGGGCGGCCTTGCCGTGCTTGGTGCCGCCGAGCATCCGTGCCAGCTCGTCGACGCGCTCGGTGTCGGTCAGGCTGCGCACCTCCACCTCGGTCGCGCCGTCGATGTCGTGCTTGGTGATCCGGAGATGGCCGTCGGCGTGGCGGGCGACCTGGGGCAGGTGGGTGATGCACAGGGTCTGGTGGTTCCCGGCGATCGCGGCGAGCATCTCGCCGATGCGCTCCCCGGTTTGACCACCGACGCCGGCGTCCACCTCGTCGAACAGCAGGGTGGCACGGTCGTCTCCCAGATACAGGCGGCGCAGGGCGAGGCCGACGCGGGACAGCTCACCCCCGGAGGCGATGCGCGCCAGGGGGCGTGGCGGCTGGCCGGGGTTGGCGGTGAAGGCGAAGGCCACGTCCTCCGCGCCGCGGGCACCGATTGACGCCAGCGGGGTGAGCGCCACGGCGAGGCAGCCGCCGCCCATCTCCAGCCCCGCCAGTAGCGGCGGCATCTCCCGCTCCAGGAGGGCGGCACCGGCGCGGCGTCGCTCCGTGAGCCGTTCCGCCGCGTCGCCGAGCTCCCCCTCGGCCGCTGCCAGCGTCGGAAGCAAGCCCTCCTGCTCGGCATCGACCCGGGCGAGGGTGTCGAGCTCGGCGACGATGGAGCGTAATCGGTCGAGCACCGCTTCCTGGGAGCCGCCGTACTTGCGGTGCAGTCCGTGAAGGGTGGCGAGGCGCGCCTCGGTCTCCTCCAGGGCGCCCGGGTCGTCGGCCAGGGTGCGAGCAAAGTCGTCGAGGCCGGCGACCAGCTCCTGCAATGCGATCTCCCCCTGCTCGGCCAGCTCGTCCAGGGCCGCAACCTCTGGCTCCAGGGAGGCGAGGCGATGCAGCCGGTCGCGTATGGCCGCGACCTCGCCGAGGAGGGAGGGGTTCTGATCCCGCAGGCGATCGATCAGGCCGGTGGTGGTGGTACGCAGCTCCCCGAGGTGGGCCAGGCGGTGGTGCCGGTGCTCCAGCTCCGCGTCCTCTCCCGGCTGCGGATTGGCGGCTGCAATCTCATCGCGCTGAAACTCGAGGAACGCGATTCGCTGGTCGCGCTCCGCTGCCGCGCGGCGCAGCTCCTCCAGCCGAGCACGCAGGGCTGTACAGCGCGCATGGTGGCGCGCGCACTCCTCGGCCAGGGGAGTCGCGTCGGACACAGTGTCAAGAAGACGGCGCTGATAGGCGGGTTGCAGCAGCCCCTGGTGCTCGAACTGACCGTGGACCTGGAGCAACGACTCGCCGACGAGGCGCAGCTGCTCGACCGTGATGCGCACGCCGTTGACCACGACCTGATTGCGCCCGTCGCGACTCAAGGAGCGGCGGATGGCCCACTCCTCCTCGTCATACGGCACGCCGAGGTCATCGAGGGCCTGCGCCGCGACGGAGCCCGGCTGGCCCTGGAAGATCGCCTCCACGACCATCTGGCGGCGCCCGGCGCGGATCGCGTCGGTGCGTCCCCGTGCCCCGAGGACGAAGGCGAGGGCCTGCGCCACGAGGCTCTTGCCCGCGCCCGTCTCGCCGGTGATCGCCGTCAGCCCCGGGACGAAGCGTAAGCTCGCCTGCCGGATGATCGCCAGGTTGTGGATAGAGAGGGAGACCAGCATGGGATGACCGAATGGATAAAAAGCAGGTATCTTACTGCTAACGTCTGCCTTTTCGGAGGAGCCCGACCATGCGCCGCAGCGTACAGGTATTGCTAGTGGATCCGGATGCCGGCTTCCAGAGCCTCTTCAAGCGCGAGGTGGAGGGACTGGGCTCGGTGGAGGTCGCGACCTGCTCCCTGGGTCGCAAGGCCGCGTTGCTTTCCCAGTTCATCCAGTTCGACGCCGTGTTTGCCAACGCAATGGCCGACCTGCCATACGATGCCGTCAGCTCCAACATCCGCCGCCAGCTCGCCGACGCGGTGTTCTACGTCTACGGCCCCGAGGTCGTCCAGCAGGGCAGCTTCCAGCCCCTGGCGATGGAGAGCGCGATCGAGACGGCCAAGGAGCTGGTGCGCTCCTATAGCTGACGCCCTCCGTCGTGGGGGTGTCGCTTCCCCGCGCGGACGACGCGGAACGGTGGCCGTCGGTGCCGCTTGGACGGATCCCCCGGCGCTGGGGGCCGGGCCGAATCGCGACGTCAGGGAGGGCCGAGCTTTCCACCGCGCACTCTGGTGGCTACGATCCGGCGCCAGGATGGTCGCGGCGTACCCACGAGGAGGAGGCGATGCGCATTCGGGGTGGCGCGTTCTGGTTGGTGGCGGTGCTGGCAACGGCCCTGCCGTGGTTGCCGAGCGCCAATGCCGCCGGGCTGCCCGTCGTGCGGGTCGGGGTCGTCCAGGATGGACCCCTGGGTGACCGCGGCCATCCTCTGATCGATCCGCTGATCGCCGAGGTCCTGGACCTGACCCGCGGTGAGTTCGACGTGCGCTTTCCCCCGGAGAAGCACCTCTCCGGCGATTGGTCGCGGTCACGGATCGTCGCTGCGGTGGACCGCCTCCTTGCGGATCGCTCGGTGGACGTGGTGATCGGCATGGGGGTCGTCGCGTGCAACGAGCTCGCCCACCGGCGGGGTCTGCCGAAGCCGGTGATCGCCCCGATCGTGATCGACCCCGAGCTTCAGGGTCTGCCGGTGGTAGATGGGGCGAGCGGGGTGCATAACCTCAACTACCTCGCCTCCTTCAAGAGTTTCCGG
>JASFUG010000167.1:0-6918 GCA_050050395.1 Nitrospirota bacterium | reverse complement strand
GACCCGTGCGACCAGCTCGTGGTGAAAGTAGAAATCCCACAGGCCCGGGTGCTTGATGGCCACCACCACGAACCACGGCGCGGTGATCACCACGAAGGTGGCGAGGGCGAGGGGGGAGAAGAAGGGGCGCAGGCGGCCGCGGGTACCCCAGATGAAGTGGTAGGGGAGGATGCCACCGAGGGTGTGGAGGAAGACCACCGGCCCCTTGGTGAGAAAGCCGAGGGCGAGGGCGATGGCGAACGCGATGGCCCAGCCGTGCCGCGGGGTCGGTGCCCCATAGCCGCGCAGGAACGCGTAGTACGCCGCCACAACCCACAGGGTCAGGTAGAGGTCGGTGGTGAAGAGCCGCGCCATGAAGACGAACAACGGCGCGGTCCCCAGGACCAGCACGGCGAGCAGCCCGGCGCGGCCGCCGAAGAGCCGCCGGCCGAGGTCGAAGATCAGAACCAGGGTGAGCGTGGCAGCGATCGCCAGGGGCAGGCGTACCGCCCACTCCGAGTGGCCGAGGAGGGTGAGGCCCGCGGCGCCGAGCCAGTAGGCGACCGGTGGCTTGTCCAGGTGGACGGCCGTGTTCATGCGCGGCGTGATCCAGTCGCCGCTGTCGACCATCTCCCACGCGATCTCGGTGTAGCGCGCGTCGGAGGTCTCCATCAGGGGATGGGCGCCGACGCGATAGAACAGCATCGCCACGATCGCCGCCGCGGCGAGCCACAGGATCACGGAGAAGGAGGTCGGTTGGTCGCTCACGATCGGTTGCAGGCGGAAACGCGGCCGATCACTCCGCATCATCGCTGTCGTCGCGGCTCATCACGATGCCGAGCTGTATGCCCCAGTCCGCCGCGAGCCCGTCGATGCCGACCTGGCCAGCGGCGACCCATGCCAGGCCCGGCCGGATGATCCGCTGGGTAGCACAGATCACCTGGGTGCCCCCGTTGCCATTGCTCGTCGCCCGGCGGCTGGTGAGGGCGAGCCGGGTGTGCCACGGACCATTCTCATGGTCCAGACCGATGCCACCGGTCGCCACGTCGTCCTGTACCGCGGACTCGGTGGAGTCCCCCAGGATCTCGATCCCGATGTGACCGAGGACCCGCCAGTTCGCGAAAATGCCGTGGCTGGCGATGATCCAACCCAGGACGTCGGTCTCGTTGGTGCCAAGGGACAGGGTCTCGTCGGCGTTCGGCAGCTTGACCAGGACCCGAGCTGCCAAATGAGTTGGGCGCCACGCTCGGTTGCTGATCTCCACCTGCGTGGCGAGGCGAAGATCCCCCGAGCCGTTGGCCTTCCCGGTCCGGCGGTCGTCCACGAAGCGGTAGTCCCAGGAGGCGTCGATGTACGTCTTACCGCCGACCCCATAGGCGGCGTAGAGCCGCGGTATCGACACGCGATCCTGACGGCTGTGAAAGAAGTCGATCCCTTCTTCCCGTACCATCGCCGCCGAGACCATCACCTCCGCGCGTCCCTGCGGCATGGACCCCGCCTCGCGCAGGCCGGTGAGGTCGCCGAGCACGTCGGACCTCCCCCCCGCCGGCGCCAGCAGCAGCATGGCGACGATGAGCCAACGGGGAGGCTGCAGAAGGGACTCGGTGGCCTTCGTGGCGGATGTCGGTGAGCGCATGCGCCTCCGGGTGTGGGGCAGGGCGGAAGGTTATTGGGGTCCGGTGCGCCGGCGGTGGAGGCTGCGGGACTGCATCCAGCGCACCGCGAAGAGATCGAGGAGGGGCCCGATCATGCGGTTGAAGGTGGTGTACTTGGAGACCCCTGCGACCCGCGGGCGGTGCGAGACCGGCACCTCCACCACCGTGTAGCCTTCCATCCTCGCCAGGGTCGAGAGGAAGCGGTGCAGCCCGTGAAAGAGCTTGATGTCGCCGAGCACCTCGCGCTTGAAGGCCTTCAGGGAACAGCCTGTGTCGTGAATGGGGTCCTTGGTGACGGTGATGCGCAGCCAGTTGGCGAAGCGGGAGGTGTAGCGCTTCACCCAGGTGTCCTGGCGGTTCTGGCGCCAGCCCACCGCCACGTCGTGGGTCGCGAGGGCGGCGACCAGCTTGGGGATGTCTCTGGGATCGTTCTGGCGATCGGCGTCGATGGTGATCACCACCTCGCCGGCGGCACCGCGCATCCCCATGTCCATGGCGGAGGTCTGACCCGACTGCCGTCCCACCTGTAGGAGGCGCACCACCCCGCGCTCGCCGACGCCATTCTCCGATACGGCGCGCACCCGATCGGCCGTCGCGTCACGGCTACCGTCGTCCACCCAGACGATCTCGTACGGCTCGCCCATCTCCTCCAGCACCGCCGCGATCTCTTGGGAGAGGGGCTCGACGTTCGCCTCCTCGTTGAAGGCGGGGATCACGACCGAGTAGCGGGGGGGATCACTCACGATGGGGGTCCTGCGGGGGACAGAGGGAGGGCGGTGGAAAGGGAAGGACGAAGGATAACCACTCTGGTCAGGGTGTCGGAGCCTACCAAATCCACCGTGTCGGGCTATACGGCTTTGCCGTTGATTTTTTTCATTTACCACGGAGACATGGAGGAGCCGGGTGCGGTCGTCGCACAGGTGGCCAAGCCGAAGACATCGCCTTCTGGCAGGTCGATTGACCACGGGTGTCACGGGGGGAGTAGACCGTATGGAGCCGGACGCTCCATACGGTCTGACGGAGGGCGAGGCGCCCTCCATCCACCGGGGGTGAAGCCGCCCGGACATGTGCCGGGCGGCGAAAGGGGCGCGTGGCGTCCCCTTCCATATCAGGGCGGGCTCTAGCCCGCCGGACGCCGACCCCCCTTGAAAGACCATTGTCGGCCGGTTGAAACCGGCCCTACAAATGGGCGCCATACCCGCCAGAATATGGTGCTGCACTTATTTCCGCTGATCCTCTGTGCCCTCGGTGTCTCTGTGGTGAATAGTGGTTGGGTTGCCCGCTGGACACCGGCTTCGGCGGGCCGCTACAACAGGCCATGAAGAGCCGCTGGTCCGACGATGACGCGCGCCGCTATCTCGATCGATATGCGCCGACCCACGGCGACGTCCTTGCCCTGAGGGTGTACACGTCGCGGTTGATCGGCGCCGACCCGGCCCTGGTGATGCACGGTGGCGGCAACACGTCGGCCAAGGGCGAGGTGGCCGACCTCACCGGCGAGCGCAGGGCGGCGATCTTCGTGAAGGGGAGCGGCTGGAACCTGGACACCATCGAGCCCGCAGGCCTGCCCGCCGTCGACCTCGACTACCTGCGCAACCTTCGCGACCTCGAAGCCCTCACGGACGAGGCGATGGTCAACGCCCTGCGCACCCACCTGTTCGACGCCCAGGCGCCGACCCCGTCGGTGGAGACCCTGCTCCACGCCTTCCTGCCCCACACCTTCGTCGACCACTCGCACGCGGACGCGATCCTCGCCCTCACCAACCAGCCGGACGGCGAGGAGCACGTGCGCCGCGCCCTGGGCGACGACATCCTGTTTCTGCCCTACATCATGCCCGGCTTCCCTTTAGCCAAGGCGGTGGTGGAGGCGTGGGAGGCGGAGCCATCGGCCCGCGCCATGGTCCTGTCCAAGCATGGGCTGTTCACCTTCGACGACGATGCGCGCCTCTCGTACGAGGAGCACGTTCGCCTGGTGGACCGGGCAGAACACTATCTGGCGGAGCGCCCGCCGGCACGTGGCCTCCGAGCGACCACTATCCAGGCCCAGGCGGTAGAGCGCGCCGCTCACTTCCTCCCGGTCCTCCGCGGTCTGCTGACGGAGATGGACGAGGCGGGCCGCCGCTGGGTCCTCGACCACCGTGCCAGCCACGAGATCCTCGCCTTCTGCGACGACGAGGAGGGACGCGAGCTGGCGCGCACCGCGCCCCTCACGCCGGACCATGTGATCCGTACCAAGGCCCACCCCCTGGTGCTGGATGAGCCGCCGTGGGACGACCCCGCAGGCCTCCGCGACCGCCTCGCGCGCGCCCTGGAGGAGTACCGCGAGGAGTACGAGGTCTACTTCGACGAGAACGTCCGGGCGAAGGGGGTCGAGCGGACCCGCCTCGATCCCCTGCCGCGGGTGGTGGTGGTACCGGGGTTGGGCCAGGTGGGGATCGGCGAGAGCGCCAGGGCGGCGGCCATCGCCGGCGACCTGTACGAGCACACGGTGGCGGTGAAGACCGCGAGCCGCGGCCTCGGGCCGTACCAGGGGCTCGACCTGGGGGACCTGTTCGACATGGAGTACTGGTCCCTGGAGCAGGCCAAGCTCGGCAAGGCGAGCCCGCCGCCCCTGGCCGGGCACATCGCCCTGGTGACCGGCGCCGCCGGCGCCATCGGCGCGGCGGTGGCCAAGGCCCTCGCCGCCGCCGGCGCCTGCGTTGCCCTGGCGGACGTCGACGCCGCGCGGCTGGAGCGGGTGTGCGTCACGGTGGTCGGCCATCCCCACCTGGCGGTGGAGATGGACGTCACCGACACCGCCTCGGTCGACGCGGGGATCGACGCGGTCTGCCACCGGTTCGGCGGACTCGACATCTGCGTGCTCAACGCCGGCGTGGCCCACGTGGCGCGGCTCGCGGACCTCTCGGACGACGACCTGGCGCGAGTGCTGGACGTCAATGCCCGGGGCTACCACCGGGTGCTGCGCGCCGCGGCCAGGGTGATGGAGCGCCAGGGGAGCGGAGGCCACATCGTGGTCAACTCGTCGAAGAACGTCTTCGCCCCGGGCGCCGGCTTCGGCGCCTACTCCGCCTCCAAGGCGGCGGCCCACCAGCTCGGCAAGATCGCCGCCCTGGAGCTGGCGCCGTTCGGTATCCGGGTGAACATGATCAACGCCGACGCGGTGTTTGGCGACGAGGAGATCCCGTCCCTGCTGTGGCAGGAGGTCGGGCCGGAGCGCATGCGCGCCCGCGGCCTCGACGAGGCCGGCCTGCGCGCCTACTACCGCGACCGCAATCTCTTGAAGGCCGAGGTCACCGCCGCCCACGTGGCGAACGGCGTCCTGTTCTTCGTCACCGACAAGACCCCCACCACCGGCGCCACCCTCCCCATCGACGGGGGCATCCCCGAGGCCTTCCCGCGGTAGGCCCGATCCCTCTTTCAACGCAAAGGCCCCAAGACGCAAAGCCTGGGCACAAGATGCCTAGGTGCGCCGTTGCCCTGGTCGCGAACCCGCCTTGGATCACGCTCCCTCTCCCGCGGAGAGAGGGCCGGGGTGAGGGTGCTCAGAAAAGAGCACCGCATCCCCCAGTAGCGCGAGTTGGCTAACCACGAAGCACACGAAGGGCACGAAAAACTACGGCCTACCTCATCGCTAGCCGGGGTCAGCCCCATTGCACGACGTCGCAGAGAATCTATCAACAAGACCTTGGCGTCTTCGCGTCTTGGCGAGAGACATCCCTGCGAGACGTTCATCTACCCGCGAACTTTACAGATTCGCGCAGCATGGTTCGATGTTCCGTCTCCCTGTCCACGGTGATGACGGTGCGTGACAACACCGGATTTGGGAGCTATGTGAAACCATCGGCGGCGCGGAACCACGGGCGTCAGGGCCGGGTCCGATCAATGCCGCGGGATGTCCCGGAACGCGCTCTGAAGGAGGCCGATCGAACAGGTGTGGCCGCCGGAATGGGTGGTCAGCGTCACGTCGACGCCCTTGCTGTGGAGGAGCTCATACGCCTGACGGATGTCGTCGTACGGGCTCACCGTATCGCGCTCCCCGTGGACGATGCGGATCTTCAGGCCACCGAGCCTGTCGATATACGGATCGAGGGCCTCGGGCATGTAGTAGCCGCCCACGGGGATGATCTGCGCGAAGAGACGCGGGTTGCGGATCCCGATGTAGAAGCTGAGACGGCCGCCCTGGGAGAAGCCGGACAGCACCATCTTCTTCCGGTCGATGTGGTGCTCGGAGACCACCTCCTCGATCAGCCGCTTCACCATGTGCTCGGCCGTGTCGAGGTCGCGGCGCAGCTTTCCCGGGTCGCCAAGGTCATACCACGAGTACCCCCGGCCATGAGGCTGCGGCGCCTGCGGCAGGAGGACGTAGTGGCCCTGCCGGGTGAAGACCGGGTAGCCGCTCCTCAGGGTCTGCTCGGCGGACCCGCCCAGTCCGTGGAGGAAGACCAGTAGCGGGTAGTCCTCCTGCGGATCGAGGTCCCGCGGCTTCACCAGGATGTACTGGGTCGCGTGGCCGCCCGACGGGACGCTGCGGATGATGTTGTCGCCACCCGTCGCCGAGGCAGGCGCTGCAATGGCAATGGCCAGCATCGCCACCGCGAGGATGTTGAAGAGCCCTTTGATCATGGCCGCCTCCCGTCCTGTCTGCGTCATGCGAAAAACACCGCGCACGCCTACCGTCCGGAAACACGCATCGACGGAGGCGGCGTGTGACTTGTGTCCCGCGGTGTCGATGCGCCCACGTAATCCTCTGCCGCGGGGAGATGCGCTGCGCCCTCCCACGCGAGGATCGCGCGCTTGCGGGTCGTTCCCCAGCGGTAGTTGCCGATCACGCCGGTCTCGCGGATCACTCGATGGCAGGGGATCAGGAAGGCTAAGGGGTTCCGGCCGACGGCGGCGCCAACGGCCCGCGCGGCCGTCGGCTGGCCGATTGCCGCGGCGAGTCGGCCGTAGCTGACGAGCGCGCCCGGCTGGACATGTAACAGCGCCCGCCAGACGCGGACCTGAAATTCCGTGCCGCGAACGAAGGCCCGCAAGGCCTGCCCGCGATCGGAGCGGTCGGGCCGCTGAAAGATCTGCGACGCGAGCCGCTCCGCGTTGGCGTCGTCGCGCCGCAGTTGTGCCTTCGGCCACCTCTCCCGCACCTTGGCGAGTTCGGCGTCGGCGTCGTCCGACTCGACGAACGCGAGATGGGAGATGCCGCGCGGACCCTCGGCGATGACGCAATTGCCGAACGGGCTCTCAGCGAGACCGGCAGAGATCGTCCACCCCGCACCGCCGGCCTTCA
>JASFUG010000166.1:0-6956 GCA_050050395.1 Nitrospirota bacterium | reverse complement strand
GCCGGCGCCTCGACCTGCGATCCCGTGGCCGGGGACGCGAAAGCCACGCCCGCCCCGCCCTGCCGCCCGAATCGCGGCAGCACCACGTGGAACGTGGAGCCCTCGCCTTCCCGGGACTCGACCCAGATCCAGCCGCCGTGCAGCTCCACCAGCTGGCGGCTGATCACCAATCCAAGGCCGGTACCGCCGTAGGTACGAGGGACGGAGCCGTCGAGCTGATTGAACTTCTGGAAGATACGGTTGACCTGGTGCGGCTTGATGCCGATGCCCGTGTCGGACACCCCGACGTAGAAGTAGTCCCTCGGGTTGAAGATGGCGGCGGGATAGACCTCGCGCAGCACCTGGACGATTCCCGGCCGATCCTGCAGCAGGGTGAGGCGCGTCACTACCTCGCCCTCGTTGGTGAACTTCACGGCATTGCTCACCAGATTCAGGATCACCTGCTTGATGCGCATGCGGTCGATGCACACATCGGGCATCTCTTCAGGCACCTCCTGGCGATAGACGATGTCCTTCTTCGCCGCGAGGGAGCGGGCGACAGACGCGACCTCGTCGAGGAGGGCGAGCACGTTGGTGTCCTCCTTGTGAACGGTCATCATGCCCGCCTCGATGGTGGAGAAGTCGAGGATGCCGTTGATCAGGAAGAGCAGGTGCTTGCCACACTCGTGGATCTGCTCCACGTCCTCCTTCACCTTGCCTTCCACCTTCCCGTCGATGCCCATGAGGAGCAGCTCGGCGAAGCCTATGATGCCGTTCAGCGGCGTGCGCAGCTCGTGGGACATGTTGGAGATGAACTCCGACTTCAGGCGGTCGGACTCGGTCGCGAGCTCCATCGCACGCTGCAGCTCGATGTTCTTTTCCGCCAGCTCCTTGGTGCGCTCGACCACCTTGAGCTCAAGATCACCGGTGTACTCCTTGAGCTTGTGCTCGCTCTCCTGAAGCTGGGCGATGGTGCCACGGAGACTAGCGGCCATGTCATTGAAGGTGTTGCCGAGGAGCTCGAACTCGTCGCCCGTGCGGATCGTCAGGCGCGCGCCGAGGTTGCCCTTGCCCCACTCGTCGGCACGCCGCGACAGCTCGGCGATCGGGCCCGTGACCCGCTTGGCGAGGAACAGCACGGCAAACAGGCCGAAGCTCAAGAAGACGGTGAGGGTCAGCAGCCCGACCTTGAGCACGTACTGGAGGCGGTGTTCCGCGTAAGGCGGCACGACGTGGATCTCCACCCACCCCTGGGCGATGGGCGTCGCGCCGCGCTGGACCACCGGCAGGGGATGGGTGAAGCACCACACGGCACCGTGGTCGGGTAGCTCCAGAAGGTAGCGGCTCGGGGTGCGGCTTGGATTACCGTCCAGGTTGAACGCCGGCATGCGCGGCGAGCGACCCGCCGCCCAGCCCCCCGCGGCGTCGCGATGGACGGCCGCCCTCTCCCGGCCCGCGGAGTCGTACACCGCCATGCCGATGGCCGCCCCATCGTTCTGGAAGGACGCGGATGCTGCGGCGAGGCCATCACGAGAGTCCTGCGCAAGAGCCACGATGCTCGCTGCACTCGCCGCCATCATCTCTCCCCGGCGGATCAGATCGCTCTTGAGCAGCGAGCTCTGTTGGGAGTGGATGATGAAGCCGAAGACGATGCAGATGAACAGGATGAGGAGTGCGATATAACCGAAGAATTTCCAGCGGAACGTCATCGCACCATCACCGATAGCAGGGGCTCGTTGGGGCATCCCAGGTCACGCGGCAGTGATGCGCGGCCCGACCGGATGGCGAGCAGTCGGCCGGACTACCCGCGACCGTGCCGGACGCCGCCACCTCCGGCCTACCCGCGCATCAAGCCGTCAACTTAACGTGGTTACCCCACCATCGCCAGCACCTCGGCGACGCACCGCTCGATACCCGCCGCCACGTCCTTGGGGCCGGGACCGAGCATGTAGGCGGGCGTGGTCACCACCTTCCGCTCCCGATCCGCCACCATCTGATCGACGGGGCACGCCTCGTGCACGGCACCCATCGCCTCGATCGCCTGCGCGACGCCCTGGTCGGTGCCGATGGTCACCGTGACGCCCTCCTCGCCCAGGACCTTGGCGATCAGGGCCGGTGCAATGCAGATGGCGCCGATCGGCTTGCCGGCCTCGTGCACCGCCTTCACCAGTCCCGCCACCCCCGGATGGACGGTGCAGTCCGGCCCGCTGACAGCGAAGTCGCACAGGTTGAGGGCCGCGCCGAAGCCTCCAGGGAGAATCAGGGCGTCGAGATCCGACGCCTTTGCCTGCGCGACGTCTGCGATCTTGCCGCGGGCGATGCGCGCCGACTCGACCAGGACATTGCGCCGTTCGTCTGTGTCGTCGCCGGTCAGGTGGTTCACCACCTTGCGCTGGTCCACATCGGGGGCGAAGCACTGCACCTCCGCCCCCGCGCGGTCCAGTGCCAGCAGGGTGAACACCGCCTCCTGGACCGCCGCGCCATCGAGATAACCACATCCAGCGAGAACCACACCTACTCGTGCCATGACCTCACCTCCTCAATTTTGCCCGGTTTTTCAGCCCCGTATACACACGAAGGACCGCCGTGAGGCCGCTCCACGGGGGGCGGAGCCATTCCCCAACCCACCGCCGCCGGCGGGCTCATCCCTCGCATGCCGTGCGGGGGCAACAGAATCTCTAGACCGTATGGAGCGGGACGTCTGGCGGACTGAAGTCCGCCCTACGCAGTGGTGGTCCATCCCTGGATCCACCTTCGCCGATCCGCCTGATTCCCGTGCACTCGCGTCCATCCGCGGAGCTTTCGTTACAAGGACACCGGCACCGGCTCGCCCGCTGACCAGGTCAGGCCGAGGGCCTCGATCATGGCGTGGTCGGCGGCCGGCGGGTTTCCTGCGGTGGTCAGGTAGTTGCCGGTCATGGTCGCGTTCGCGCCGGCGAGGAACATGAGGGGCTGGAGCGCCCCCAGGCCGCGCTCGCGGCCACCCGCGACCATGATATTGCGATCCGCGAGGATGAAGCGGAACACGGCGATGGTCTTGAGGATCTCCATCGGTGCCATGGTCGGCCGCTCGGCGAGGGGTGTGCCGGGCTGCGGGTCGAGGAAGTTCATCGGCACCATGTCCGGTGCCACCTCCCTGAGGGCGAAGGCGAGCTCGACGCGCTGCGCCGGGCTCTCCCCCATACCGAGGATGCCGCCGCAGCAAACCCGGATCCCCGCCGCACGCACGTTGCGCAGGGTGGTCAGGCGATCCTCGAAGCCGTGGGTCTGGCAGATCTCTCCGAAGAAGCTCGGGGCGGTCTCCAGGTTGTGGTTGTAGCAGTGGAGCCCCGCGTCCTTGAGGCGTTCCGCGACCGCCGGTGACTCGATCAGCCCGAGGGACGCGTCCGCGTGTACGTCGCCGCGCGCTGCGATCTCGGCGATCTGCTCGCACACCGCGTCCAGGACCGGTCCCTCCTTCAGGCCGCGCCAGGCAGCCACCACACCAAAGGCCTGGGCGCCGTTCTTCACCGCCTCGTCCGCCGCGCGTCCCACCTCGGCGGACGAGAGCAGGCCATAGTTGGTGATGCTGGTGGAGAACCGGCTCGCCTGGGAGCAGAACGAGCAATCCTCGCTGCACCCGCCGGACTTGGTGTTGACGATCGAGCACAGGTGAATCGCGTCGCCGCAGAACCGGTGGCGCAGGCGGTTGGCCGCCGCCATCAGGTCCACGACGTCGGTACCCTCCAGCGCGACGAGCCGTTCGGCCTCCGCAACGGTGACAGCGCCGCCGCCGGCGACCTTCTCATAGCACTGCTGAATCAACGCCAGGCTCATAGTGGACCTCGAGGCGAGCCGGCGGGCGCCTTGGCGGCAAGGGCCGCGGCGACCCGGTCCGGAAGAGGCTGGACTCTACCAGCCACGTCGACACAGCCCAACCGCACTTCCCCTTCCACGTACAGGGTCCCGGCACGGTCCCGCACCTCGTGGATCACGGTCATCGCGACGCGCCCGAGCCGCTTCACCCGCACCCCGACCGCCAGCACCATGCCCAGCGGCGCGGCACGTCGATACCGCACGTGTGCCTCCGCCACCACGAAGATCACGCCGTCACGGTGGAGCTGCGCGACGTCGATCCCCAGGTCGGCCAGCCACGCCCAGCGCGCCCGTTCCATGATCTCCAGATAACGGGCATAGTAGACCACCCCGGCGGCATCGGCGTCGCCGTAGGCCACTTGGTACGGAAAGATGAATTCCGCCATGGATCCGACTCCCCACCTGTCCGGCAAACAACGCGCCGAGTTACGGCGCCGCGGCCAGCAGCTGCCGGTCATCGTAACCGTCGGCCAGGCCGGTGTCACCGCAGCCGTCGGGGAGGCCCTGGAACAGGCCCTGCACGACCATGAGCTGGTCAAGATACGGGTGAGCACCGACGACCGCGACGACTACCGGCGTGCGGTCGATCGCCTCGCCGCCGACCACCGGGCCGAGCTCGTGGGCAAAATCGGCCGCACCGCCCTCCTCTACCGGGAGCGGCCGGAGGAGACGGAGGAATAGTCGCTATGCTTTTTCCTACATCTCCCTGCTGCGGCCGCACTGCCCCCCCCCTCCCCCCGGGAGAGGGGGAGGGAGGCTGGGACACAGCAACATTCGCCGCCGCCCTCACCCCGGCCCTCTCCCGGAGGGAGAGGGAGCTCTCGTCCACACGCGCGCACCCAGTCCCTGCTCCCCGGCCCGCCTGCACAAACGGGAAGGACGCGTAATGAGACGTTTTATTCCGCCAGGGGAGGGTCCATAGGTGCGCCGCAGCCGCATTCTCGGAACCGGGTCCTATCTCCCCGAGCGCGTGGTCACCAATCACGACCTCGAACAGTGGATGGAGACCACCGACGAGTGGATCCAGCAGCGCTCCGGCATTCGCGAGCGCCACTTCGCCGCGGACGACCAGGCCACGAGCGACCTCGCCCTGATCGCGGCGCGACGCGCCCTGGAGGCGGCCGACCTCGCGCCCGGGTCCATCGACTTCATCGTCTTCGCCACCTCCACCTCCGACTACCTGGCGCCGGGGAGCGGTTGCTTCCTCCAGCACAAGCTGGGAATCGGCCCGGTCGGGGCGCTGGATGTCCGGGCCCAATGCTCCGGTTTCCTCTACGCCTTGTCGGTGGCCGATCTCTACGTGCGCGCAGGCGAGTACCGGCGGGTACTGGTGGTTGGCGCCGAGGTGCAGTCGGCCGCCCTCGACCTCTCCACGGCGGGCCGCGACACGGCGGTGCTGTTCGCCGACGGCGCCGGCGCCGTGGTCCTCGGCCCGTCCGATGACCCGCAGCGTGGCCTCCTCGGCCACCGCCTGCACGCCGACGGGCGCTTCGCCGACGCCCTCGCCATTCCGGCACCCGGCACCGCAAACCGCCCGTTCATCGGCCCGCAGCACCTGGAGCAACGCCGCCACCGCCTGCAGATGGACGGCCGCCTGGTGTTCAAGAACGCCGTGGAGACCATGCCCGCGGCGGTGCGCGAGGTGGTGGCCCACTGCGGGATGACGGTCGCGGATCTCGACCTGGTCATCCCCCACCAGGCCAATAGCCGGATCATCGACGCCCTCGCCGGCGCCCTCGATCTCCCGCCGGAGAAGGTGGTGAGCAACATCGCGGAGACCGGAAACACCACCGCCGCAACCATCCCCATCGCCCTCGACGAGGTGGTGCGCGACCACCGTCTTCGGCCGGGTGACCTCCTGGCCCTGGTCGCCTTCGGTTCCGGCTTCACATGGGCCGCGAGCCTGATCCGCTGGTAGGTGGACCCCACAGTCGGACTTCGTCCGGCCGGCGCGCCCTGCCGATAACAGGATGGACCGATCGTCCTCGCGTATGCAGCCTGAAAGCCGGGCTGGAACACTGGATCACGGAAGCACCAAATGGGGGTACACAGGACAGACGGATCCCGGCACCCTTGGTGTCCTCCCGGTATTGATTCCGACGCGTTTACCGTGAGTCGGCCGACCGGCGACACCGGGCAAGGCCGTCGATAGCCGATCCAACGATGAGCGCCGGAAAGACCGCCCGCCGCCGCCAGCCATGACCGACCAGCCCTCCCCTTTTGCTCCTCTGACGGTACGCGTCTCCGGGGTGAGCGACAAAGGGCATCACCGGCCGGACAACCAGGACACCATCGGCTGGACCGAGATCCGCGTCGGTACGGCGAGCCGGGTGTGGCAGCTCGCGGTGCTCGCCGATGGTGCCGGCGGTCACGCCGGCGGCGCCGCGGCCAGCCGGCGCGCCGTACAGCGGGTCCTCACGCGCGCGGCGAAGGTTAGCGAGCCTCCGGACGCCGCATGGCTGCGCGCGCTGTTGGAGGATGCGAACGCGGCGGTCCACGACCTCGCCATGGAGATGCACGAGGCGGGCAACATGGGCACAACCATAGTCGCCCTGCTTTGCTCCGAGCGGGAGGCAGTAGCCGCCCACGTAGGCGATAGCCGCCTCTACCTGGTCCGCCACCAAGTGTGCCGCCAGGTGACCAGCGACCACTCATTCGTCTGGTGGCTCATGGCCCAGGGGGAGATCGGCCAGGACGAGACCCACACCCACCCTCGCCACGGCGTGATCACCCGGTGTCTGGGGGTCCGGTCGACGGTCGAGGTGGAGCTCCTCCATCCCGCGCTGCCCCTCAAGGCCGGGGATCGATTCGTCCTCTGCTCGGACGGCCTGACCGAGGTCCTGACCGATCAAGACATCGCCGTGGTGCTGGGCGACCAGCCCACGGAGGTGGCCGCCCAGGCCCTGGTCGACCTGGCCAACGCCCGTGACACCCGGGACAACGTGTCGGCGATCGTCGTCGCCGTCGACGCCACCGGCGCCCACAGCTGACCACCGTACGGACTCCGCCCAACAGCCACCTCTCACAAGCGCACACGGTCAAGCTTCCTCCCCATGGGCGACGGACCGGGGTGGGTGATCAACGGTCCGCCCCGGAGGGACGTCCCTGAAGCCCTCCCCCGG
>JASFUG010000165.1:0-6963 GCA_050050395.1 Nitrospirota bacterium | reverse complement strand
CGGCACGGAAGGGCCCCACAGGACGGGATCGGGTTGGCCTTCCGTGCCGGTCCGGCCGGCGCGGAAGCTGGTGGCGCGCTACAGCCCGACGAGCTCCGCATGGACGCCTTTGTCCCGGACCCGCTCGAGGACGCTGGCGGCGTCGATCTCGTCCGGAACGTACTGCACGATCATCAGGTGGGGCTTGTCGTCGTGAAAGGAGACAGTGACCACCCCTGCCATCTGCCGGACCGTTTCGGCGATCGCCTGCAGATGATCGTGGTCGAGGGTCTCATCGATGTGGATGAGGACGTCGGGAATGTCTACTTGGGACATAGCCACCTCCAGTCGCAGCGTGCCAGCGGAAAGTTTGATCGCACGCTAGCCGTAGCGGGCTCTGCCGTCAACGAACCCCAACGATCTTTCCGGTGAACCGTCTTTCGTACGCGCGCAGGCCCGGCACGCCATGCTCTCTGATACCGTTTCGAAGCTCGGCGGCCGTGTCTCTGGTCCGTTGCGCCTCTGCGTTACAGGCTCCCCATCGCGCTGCAGAGACGTCGCCACGGCCGCGTCGGAACACGACGCAGGGCTGGAGGTCAAGGGACACCGGTGTGCTCCGTGCACTGCGCGGAGGCGCCGGCGAAGTGGCGCTTCACCGCGGTGGCCGCGGCGTAGGAGGAGCCCCACAGGACCGTGTCGGCACGCGGAACCAACCCGTGCCGCCGGCCGTTGAAGCTGGAGACGCGCTCCAGGGGCACATCGGCGACACCGTCCTCGTTCAGGTCGTAGCCGGACATCTGGCTCTGCCCTCCCCGGACCAGCCGCACGTGGTAGATGGCGGGCGCCACCATATCGACGAAGGCGTTTCTGCCGCTCCAGTCCGCCTCGCCGCTACCCTCCGCGGCACCGACGGCGGTGACCCCGTCGGCCAAGGTGTAGACGTTGATCATGCGTGGGCCGGTGTTGCCGGCGATGGTGAAGACCGCGACGCCCATCGCCGTGAGCCGCTCCAGGCGGTTAACGATCTCGTAGGTCGACCGCCAGTCCTCGCTGGCGTCGCGCCATTCCCGCAGCCTGGCCTTGTACGCCGCCGCGTGATCGAGACGGACTGGGCTGTCGAGGGAGCTGATCAAGGTCGACGACTCCCACGCCAGGAGGATCGCGTCGATCGCCGTACCCCGTGCTACCTGGTTCTGGATCTTCGCCAGGTGACGGGCGATCTGCTCCTTGGCCGTGGTGAGGTTGCCCACGTTGTACGGGACGATCTCGATCGCCGGATGGTCCGCGTAGAGGCTGACGATGTCGCCGTGGTAGTACGGGTCGCGCACGCCGTCGCCGTCCACGTCGACGGCGTCGCGCACCAGGAATTGCCGGTCGCGCTCGCTCCGGGAGGCGAACGAGTAGTCCCCCGGGTAGAACATGTCGATCACCGCCACCCGGTAGCGCCCGGCGCACCGGTCCGCAGTCTCCTCGGGCTGCGGGCGAGGCGGCCGTTGCCAGCGAGCCGGCACGACGGTGGCCAGCGCCGGCGTCTCGAGCAGGGCGAGGGTCTGACCGTCGTCGGATTGGCTGGCCGTCGGTGTCGCGTCGCCCGCGGGCGCCAGCACCGTGGCTGCAATCAGCAGTGCGGAGATCGCACCAAGGATGAAGCAGGGGGGTAACGGACGTTGGCTCCGACGGCGGCTCACTCCCGCTACATCGACCACCCTTCCCCTCTGCTCAAACTCGGCAGCGCGACGGCACGCACGTGCTCACCCTCCTACCATTACGGCCGACGGAACGCGAAGACGCGAAGGCGCCAAGACGCAAGGGGAGCGGTGCGCTTCGCGCCCCATCTAGACGTCAGGGACCGCGGATGGACGGCAATCGGCGAGCCAATGGACGCAAATGGACGGCACCTTGCCCGCGAGTCCGCCGAATCCGACGGCGGCCCCACGGTAACGAACGACACGTGACCCACCGCGGAGAAATGGACACGGCGCTGCGCGGGATGGTGACGATGTTCACGCCGCGCCCTGGAAGAGCAGCGCCACGTAGGCCGCGCCGGCGATGCGCAGGAAGCGGGCACACACGGCGAACACGACGAACTCCCCGAACCCCACCCGAAAGACGCCGCCGAGGAGGCAGATCGTGACGTAGGGCACGGGTGTCAGGGCCCCCAGGGTGAGGGTGATGCGCCGGTGACGGAGAAAGACCGCGCGCCAGCGGTCAAAACGGGCCGGCGTGGTGAGGCTCAGCGCGCCGTACTCGCCGAACAGATAGCCGGCGGTGTAGACCAACAGGCTGGCCGCGCCGCTGCCGGCCGCCGTCATGGCGATCACCGCCGGCACCGCGATCCCGGCGAGCAACCCGCCGACCACGGGCACCTCCGGCCCGAGGGGCCCGCCGAAGGTGTCCACCACGAAGGCGGAGAGCACCAGCCCTAGGCTGCCGAAGCGGTGGATCTCGTCCTCCATCCCGGCGGTAATCTCCCGGTACTGGAGCGAAGCGAAGACGAACAGGGCCGCCACCACCGCCAGCAACACCGCCCCCACGACCCGGACGACCCGCCGGCGGCGATCCGAGACCTGCAACGACCCGACCCGTACCGCCATCCCCCCACCCTAACAAACGTCGCCAATGCCGTAAGAGAAGCGCAACGCAAAGACGCGCAGTCGCCAAGTTGCGACAACGACGGCCTTCCCCGTCGTATGTCCTGCTCCGAGATGGCCGCTGGACTCCGCCTACTTCTTAATCCAAACCTCGCAAAGGGCCGATGACATACGGAAAAGTCTTCCTAAAGGTGCTCTGTGTTAGCCAGCTCCGCCAAAACTACGGATGATCGGCACGGTCGTCGGCGCGACGGTCGCGACGGTGAGTCGCGCGAGCCGTCGTCCCACGTACAGCCTCCCGCCACATCCAACGCCGTTGAGAATGCGGCCCTGCGCATCGGCAGGACGCTGTTCGTGAAGGGCGACATCACCGCGGCAGAGGACCTCCTCATTCGGGGACGCGTCATCGGAAGCGTACACGTTCGCGACCATGTGCTCACCGTTGGTCACGGCGGCAACGTCACCGGGGAGATCGTGGCCGAGAAAATGGTGGTCCAGGGACACGTGGCCGGCGACGTCGAGCTCCACGAGCAACTGGTGATCAGCCCCGGCGGGATGGTCGTCGGGGCTGTGAAGGCCCCCTCCGTGAGCATCCGGGAGGGAGGCACGTTGAGGCAGAGCCCTGAGGGACAGGTGCCGGATACCTGTGACGAGACGGCTCAGTCTCGGACAGCGAGCCAGGCGCAGGATCGGACGATCGGCAGACATGGGTCTCGGAAGGACGCTCACGTCCAGTTCAACCGTCGGGAAGGCGTCGCCGACCACGCCGAGTCTAACGCACTGAAAGCGTGATCCCTACCTGACCACCACGCGTACCTACCGGCTCGTCGGCCTGGCGAGCCTGCACGACCGGCGGATCCACTTCGACCGGCGCGCCGCTCACCCGCCGCCACGCGATGGCCCCGACGCCGCCGCCGGCGAAGAAAACCGCGTACCGCAGATCTGCAAAGGGATGAGGTGCGCTGCGCGCCCGATCGAGAAGTCGGGAGCCGCGCATGGACGCGAGTCACACACGCGGAAAATGCAGCCTAGACGTTGAACCCATGTACACTCGCGCTTTCTCCTCGCCCCGGCGGGGGCCACGAATCGGAGCACGTGTGAAATCGAAGTCAACGACCATCTGGGACTACACTACGGCATCGGGCCTGTTCATCGTCGCGTACCACGTCGCGTTGGTGATCGGGCTGCCCCTCTACCTCTACCATCGAGCACCGGGCGCCGGGCTGGTCGCGGCATCGATCGCATTGCTCTTCCTGACGGAGATCGGGATCGGGGCGGCATACCACCGTTTCTACGCCCATCGGGCATACTCGCTCAGCAAGCCGGCCGAGGCGGTGCTGCTCTTCCTGGCGACCCTGGCCTGCCAGGGCAGCGCCCTGCGTTGGTCCTTCGAGCACCGCCTGCATCACACCCACGTCGATACGGACGACGATCCCTATGCCATCACCAAGGGCTTCTGGTACGCCCACATGCTGTGGCTCTTCGACCCGCCGCGGCCGATCGAAGCCCGTCGGGTGCGCGATCTCCTCGACAACCGTCTGGTCATGGCGCAGCACGACCACTACGGCCTGTTCAGCATGGGCGGCAATGTCCTGGTGTGGCTCCTGGTCGGCTGGCTGTGCAGTGACTACCTGGGGGCCTTCGTGCTCGCGTGGTGGACACGCCTCTTCGTCTCCCACCACCTCACCTGGTTCGTGAACTCCCTCGCCCATTGCTGGGGCGCGCGCACCTACTCCCGGGACCATTCCGCACGGGACAACCACATCCTCGCCTTCCTGACGGTGGGCGAGGGGTACCACAACTACCACCACACCTTCGCGTCCGACTACCGCAACGGCGTGCGCTGGTACCACTTCGACCCCGTGAAGTGGCTGGTCTGGACCCTCAGCCGGGTCGGTCTGGCCGCCAACCTGCGGCGCCACAGCCCGTATGCGATCCGCCGGCGGCTACTCCTGGAGGATCGAAAGTTCTTGTTGCAGCGGCTCACGGACTTGGCCCCCGACGCCGCCGCAAGGCTCGAACGACGCGTCCACGAGCTATCCGAGATGATCCACAAGCGGATCGACCGGATGCGCGAGCTGGCCGACGACCTCCAGCGCCTCAAGGCCGCCAACGCGCGGTCGACCCTGGCCAAGGTGCGCCGGGAGCTCCGCGAGCTCCATCACACCCTGCGCCGCGACTGGCAGTCCTGGACCCAGCTCAGCGACCTGATCCTCCAGACCTGACCGCCGCGCTCGGTCTTAACGCAAAGGCGCGAAGGGGCCAAGACGCGAGGGGATGAGGTGCGCTTCGCGCGCGATCTAGAAGTGAGGAACCGGTAGAGTAGAGGAGCGTGTCGTCGGGTTTAGGCTTCGGCCCACATCCGTGTCAGGGTTTCCCCGTTTGTGGCTCAATGTCCGCATGCCCTGCCGGACGGCCCGCTCCCCCCTCGTCAAACCGGACGGGCGGATTTCCCGCATCCGGCTTTCCTGGGGCCTTCACAGCAACGCTGTCGCAGGGGAGCTTCGCGCTCAAAGTGTGACCAGTCCGAGCTGCTGATGGACGTGGGCATACCATGAGACCCCTTTTCTTGGACGATAGGGGCGCTGGCTCCGACGTTTCAGGTGACGCACCACCCGCTGGAGGACAAAGGCGTTCATCGCCCGAAAGGCCGGTCGGCTACGCCCCTTGCCGAAGTAGGCCGCCCAGCCACGAAGCTGGCCGTTGGCGGTCTCGATCAGCTCCAGGACGGGCACGAACGCGTGGCGGGTGTTGAAGATCCCGCGGATCGCTTCCCGCTCTCGGGCACACGCCTTGGCCGATGGGACGATGTTGAGGAACCGGTGGTCCCGCCCAAAACGGTCGCGCTCGTAACGGAAGGTGTAGCCCAGAAAATCCAGACTCGCCCCCTTCTCACGTAGCCGCACCGTGCGGGTCTTGTCCCGGTTCACCGACAGTCCCATCCAGCCCTCCACCGTGGCCTCGACCCAGTCTGTCACGCTTGGACCGATGGACCGCGCCAAGATGACGAAGTCATCGGCGTACCGGACCAGCCGTGCCCCGGCCCAGTGTCCCGGGCCACTGCGGGCGTAGAAGCGCTGGTCCAGCCAGTGGAGGTAGAGGTTGGCCAGCAGCGGCGAGATGACTCCGCCTTGCGGGGTCCCCGCACGCGACCGGACCTTCCTCGGAGGGTGGTGCCGATCCTTGGGCTCCTCCAGCACCGGGGCGCGCAGAAACTGCCGGATCAGCTTGAGCACCGACCCATCCGCTACCCGCCGCTCCACACACGCCATCAGTCGCTCGTGCGGGATGGTGTCAAAGTACGCCTTCAGATCGGCGTCGTAGACGGCGACATATCCCGCGTCCAACGCCTCTTTGATCGCCCGCAGGGCACCTATCGCCGAGCGCTTCGGACGGAATCCGTGGGAACAGTCCAGGAAGTCCGCCTCGAAGATCGGTTCCAGAATCAGCTTGGCCGCCGTCTGGACCACCCGATCGCGGACGGTGGGAATGCCCAGCGGACGCTCGCCACCGTTGGCCTTGGGGATCATCACTCGTCGTACCGCTTGAGGCTTGTACCGCCGCGCCTTCAAGGACGCTTCGATCCCGTCCAGGAAGGCCGCCACGCCACCGGCGGCGGTGCGCACTGCCTCGATGCGCACCCCGTCCACACCAGGCCCACCGTCGTTCGCGGCGACCTGGTCCCACGCCGCCTCAAGCACGTCGCGCCGAAGGATCTGCCCGTACAACGTGTAAAACCGGGCCTTCGGCTCCTGCTTCGCCTTGATGTAGAGCTTCTTCCGCAGCCGGAAGACCTTGTCCGGGAGGCCCCGCTCGTTCACCGCAAACGCGGCCGGCAGCGGGATCCTCCGTCGACTCGTCGTGGCCGAACTCGGATCGTCCGGCAATCGAGCGCTCTTCTTCTGCGAACCAAGCGTGACCTCAGTTGGGCTCCTTCGCTCCACGGGCATTACCCCGCTTCCCGGCTACTACGAGCCCATCCGACGCCCGACCGGCCAGCTCCCATGGTTATGGGTTCCCATGGCACCGTTGGGTTACGAACCCCAGCCGGCCGGGCCTCCCAGGTTCCTCGACCGTTCTGTCGCTGCGCGCCGTCCCCTACCACCCCGAGGAGCCCGATCGCTGCTCGTGTCGGTTCCTTCACGATCGGTACAGGCTTCACCCCATTCGGCGGGCTGGCCACTCCTACTAGCGTAACGAGGCCGATCACGGGTTCACTTGCGTTACGGCTCACAGCTTCGCCTCCCGAGGCTTCGACCGCTCCCTCGCGGGCAACGGCCGCTCGATCGGCTACAGGGTCTACCGACAACTACCACGACAACCTCCTTTCAGGTTGCAAGAACGGCCAGGCTTACCCTGGCGCACCGAATGGACGCGAATGAGCCTGAACCCG
>JASFUG010000164.1:0-6980 GCA_050050395.1 Nitrospirota bacterium | reverse complement strand
ACCGCGCCGGACCGCATCAACGAGACGGTGACCCTTCGCAATGGCGGGGCGACGGCGATCGATCTGGACGGCTGGTTCCTGCGCGATGCCGGCGGGCGGGTCTGGACGTTAGCCAGCCTCGGGAATCTTGCGCCCGGACAGTCCGCCACCATCCAGCGCAATGGGATGCCCATGAGCCTGAATAACACGGGGGACACCATCGTGCTGCTCGACGCGGCGAATCAGGAGCAAGACCGCTTCGAGTACTCGGCCACGCAGCCAGGGGCGCTGATCGAGACGGGCCACTAATCGTTGGAGGCCCTCCCGTGACAGGGCCACGGCTGCTGGAAGGCCCCGACGAGTCGAGCGGGGAGTGAGGAGGGAGAGTCCTAAGGCTTCCCCTCCAACGGTTCCCCATCGTCACCGTAGATCGCCTGTTGCAGTCGTTGGCCGAGGAGATGGTCCGGGGCGTACAGATTGAGTTGGTCATAAGCCGCCAGCGCCCCGTCTCGGTCTCCCTCCTTCAGAAAAGAAAGCCCAGCCTTGTAAAACCAATCAGTCGCCGCTTCCGTGCTCGACGAGACGCCCTGGCCCCGTGCATACGCGAGGCCCAAATTGAACTGAGCCGAAGCGGACCCCTGCTCGGCGGCTTTGCGGAACCATTTTAGTGCTTCCTTGTCATTCTTTGGCACGCCTTGGCCCCGAGCGTAGGCGACGCCGAGGTCATACTGTGCGACTAGATTCCCATGTTCAGCGGCTGGCCGGAACAGACGCACTGCTTCGGCGAAATCTTTCGGGACTCCGTCGCCGTTGACGTACATGCTTCCGAGCATCACTGATGCATCCTCATTTCCTTGCGCGACGGCTTTCTGAATCCAGCGCACGGCCGCCACTGGATTCCTGGGGATCCCCTCACCGAGGAGGTACATCCCCCCAAGAGTGATCTGGGCGTCAGCATGTCCCTGTGCAGCAGCTCTGCCCAGCCAAAATGCCGCCACCGCACCATCCTTTCGTACGCCCTCGCCATCGAGATACTTCATACCGAGCGCATACTGCGCCCAAGATTCTCCTCGCTCCGCAAACCAAGTGAGAATGCGTTCTCCTAGCGGCTTCACATCCTCATTCGGGCCGGCACCAGGAGGCGGCGGCGGAGGCGTCCCTGCCTCCACACCCTCTTTAGCTCCCTGCGTGGGCCCTTGCGTCACGCACACGAAGAGACATCCCGTCAAGAGCGCCCTGCCTACTCGCACGCTGAGATGCGGCACCGTGTCTCCTCCGATGTCTGAGGCCTTGCCGACGCCTCAACCCTACCAGATGACCGTTGCCGGCTAAATCCGGATGGGGTGTGTGCCACGGTCTGCCGACGGCACAGCAGCCAGCGGTGCCCCTACCTACTCACCCCGCGCGGCGTCCGCCAGGCCTTCGCTCCAGGCCCGGCGGCCCCCGCCCGTCCCCGATCAGCTCGGCAGCAAGGTCCTTGTCGCCGACGGTGATCCGCCCCTTCACAGTGGCTGAAGCGGGTGCCCGCCTCACCGTTTCCGAAGCGGGCACCTACCTATCAAACGGCCACGGGGAAGGTTACTGGGTCAAGGTCAGCGTGGCTTTGCCGCTCTTCACATTGCCCGACGCGTCGGCCGCAGTCGCGGAAAGCGTGATCTGTGAGGTTGTGAGGATGACGGCGTCGTTGTTGCCCTGGATCTTCAACACGTCACCGTCGGTCACCGCGAAGCCACCGACCCCTTCGGTCATGGGCGCGGGATCGCAGATGTCCGTGGCCGGATAGCTGGCGATGACCCACTGCACGTTCGCACGCTCAATCTGCGTGATGCGCGCGCCACTCCGGCTGTCGATGAAGGCCACGTCTAGCATCGGGTCTGTGGTGTCTTTCACCACCACGTCGACGGACGCGGTTGCGGTCTCGCCGGTATCCGCTGTGGCCATGACGGCGATCGTGTGGTTCCCGAGGCTCAGGAAGGGCTGGATGACTTCGCCCGTGCCGGCATCCACACCGTCGACCGTCCAGGAAAGTGATTCAAGCACCGCGCCGCCCACGAGCGTCACGTCGGCAGTCGCCACAACGGGCGTGCCTCCCGGCTCCGAACACTCGCGGACCGTGTCCCCGTCGAGGTTGATCGCGACACCGATGGCGGGTCCGCCGCCCTCGACGAATCCCTCAAGATGAAGGGTAACCGGAATTCCGACGAACGGTCCGTCAGCGAGAACCGCGGCGTAGTCGAGGGCATAGGTAACACCATCTGACACAAGCTCACCAAGAGCGGGCGCGAAGCTAATCGACGGAGTGATATGCCAAGCCGCCCTCAGGCCAGTCATATCCACGGTTCCATCCCCGTTGTCATGGATTGCGGTGCCCTCCGTCCAGAACGTCCCGGTATTCCCGAAAAGCGTGAACGACTGAACGATGCCACCCGTCTCCCCTGAATTTCCGTCGGGCCATCCGGGGTGAAAGGAACCCGGCACCGCCGCCAACGGAACCCCCAGAACAAGGCCATCTGCTCCCTCGGTAAGGGGAATCGAGGGACCGCCCTCAATCTCTACATAGGACCCCGCTTCGATGGTGAGGCGCGTGCCATCCGGCAATCCCGCGAACGCGGAGCCCGCGGTGATGGCGAGCAACGCGAGCAGGGTGGTGATGGATCGAAACACTTTCATTGCGGGCTCCTCCTAGGCGACAGGTTGTGGACACTCCAAGCGGCTCCCTCACCTGATCGAGAGCCAAATCTGATTCACATTTACACGTCCTGGCCAAGTGGGATATATGATCTGATCCATAATGGATCGTTTAGATCGTCATCATCAGCATTTTCCCGCATCAACGGTCGGTGTTGAGCGACAATTATTCTGTCCGGTCGGCGACAACTACTTTGGCCGGTCGGCGTGCGGAAGCTCCGGGAGGACAACATCCGCACCCACCAGCTCTCCCACGACGACTTCCTGCGGCTCATGGAGGCGCTCCCCGAGTCAAGCAAGTCCGGCCCCTGGCGCCCCTTTGTGGCGACCTGCTACTACACCGGCATGAGGAAGGGGGAGATCCTCAAGCTCACGTGGGACCGCGTGGACCTAAAGGGCGACGAGGAGGGAGACCGCTGGTTCTACCTGCGCCGGGGCGACACGAAGACCGACCAGGCCCGGAAGGTGCCGATCCCTGAGCCGCTGGTTCCCTACCTGGAGCCCCTGCCGAAGGAGACACCGGGCTTCTACCTCTTCACCTTCCGCGGGGAACGGTGGGAGGCGAAGGACTACAGCACGTGGCGGAAGGCCCTAGAACACGCCAAGGTCGACGATACGCTGCATATCCACGACCTGCGCCACCAGTTCGTCACCCAGGCGATCCGTGCGGGTGCTCCCGAGCCGTTCATCATGGAGATCACCGGCCACCGCACCCGCTCGGTGTTCGACCGCTACGTGGACGCCAACGGGGCCGATCTCCGCGCCGTCGTGCAGAGAATGGGCACCCAGTGGACACCGGGGAAAAAGAAGGGCGAGAAGGCCGAGCCGGCGGCTTCTACAACCCCTTGAATCTAAATGGTGCCGGAGGCCGGACTCGAACCGGCATGGGGTTGCCCCCGCTGGTCCCTGAAACCAGTGCGTCTACCAATTTCACCACTCCGGCGCCGAGGGTAGGGCCGCGAATTCTGTGGGCGGTTCGGGAGGGAGTCAAGAGACGCTCGCTCGTTGTACGACTCGCGTGCGGGCCGCTACCGCAGGGGGGCGCCGGCCGCACGGTTTGTCGGGGTCGCGGGAGGCCGGTCGGCTGCCAATGGACGGGCCTGCTTGCGGCGCCTCGCCGTTGTCGGCAAGTTGCAGCCGGTGGGACGGCGCGCCCGCCGGACATCGATCGTCACCGGCCTGTCGTAAACCGCCCCCGAAGGCGGGATTCGAAGGTATGGACCTCTTGCCAACGCCTCTCCCCGAGCGGCACGTCCCGCCTGTGCGGGGTAGTGGAGTACCGGTATCCCCGGCGGTGCGCAGATGACTGCCGGTGGTTGGGCTGCCCGGTATGCCGGCCGCCGGGTATTGATCACCGGTGGCCTAGGGTTCATCGGTAGCAACCTGGCGATCCGGCTGGCGGAGCATGGCGCCGAGGTGACCGTCCTCGACGCCCTGATCCCCGAGCACGGCGGCGATCGATTCAACGTCGCGCCGGTGGCGTCGCGGATCCGGATCGACACCGCCGACCTGCGTGATGCCCATGTGCTGCCGGCCGCGGTGCGGGATCAAGAGTTCGTCTTTCATCTCGCCGGCCAGGTGAGCCACGGCGACTCGATGCGCGATCCCGAGCTCGACCTGACGGTCAACTGCGTGGCGACCATCAACCTGGTGGAGGCGTGCCGGCAATTCAATCCCGAGGCGCGCCTGATCTACACCTCCACCCGCCAGGTGTACGGCGTGCCCCGTAGCCTGCCGGTCAGCGAGGACCATCCCCCCGCACCGGTGGACGTGAACGGCATCAACAAGCTGGCGGCCGAGCATTACCACCTGCTCTACGAGCGCACCTACGGCCTGCGCTCCGCCGTGCTGCGCCTCACTAACACCTATGGCCCGCGCCAACACATCCGCAACGATCGCCAGGGGTTCGTCGGCGTCTTCATCCGCCACGCCCTGCGCGGCGAGCCGATCCGGCTGTTCGGCACCGGCACCCAGGTCCGCGACCTGAACTACGTCGACGACGTGGTCGACGCCCTCGTCGCCACCGGGGTCACCGCGGGCTGCTACGGCCGGGTGCTCAACCTCGGTGCCCCGCGCCGCTACTCGTTGCTGGAGCTGGTCGAGGTCCTAGGCGGACTCTGTCCGGTGAAGGCCGAGGTCGTGCCCTTTCCGGAGGACCGGAAGCTGATCGACATCGGCGACTACTACGGCGACTACTCGCGCTTCGCCGCCCTCACCGGCTGGCAGCCGCGCATCGAGCTGGCCGAGGGGCTGGAGCGCACCCTGGCATTCTACCGCCGGCATCCCGAGACCTACTGGGCGTGACCCGCGCCGCCACGCGCAGTGTGTCTCGCGTGACAGGCCGTTCGAGACCTGTGGCGGTCGCCGCGGTAAGATGGCCCCTTTCGACCTGCGTACCCGTTGCGGCCATACCCTCTCGGCGAGTCGTCGATGCCAACCCCAGCCTCCTCCACGGAATCCATACCCGGCGCGCCCGGCGTGGCCACGCCGTGTGTCCTGGTCCACTACAGCGAGATCGGCCTCAAGGGGCGCAACCGGCCCCTCTTCGAGCGCCAGCTCGCGGCCAACATCCGCCGGGCCTTCGGCGAGGGGACTCCCGTGGAGGTGCGACGGCTCTTCGGCCGCTACCTGGTCGAGGTGCCCGACGAAACCCCGCCGCTGCTGGTCGAGGAGCGCCTGACACGGGTGTTCGGCGTCGCCTACTTTGCCCACGCCCTGGCCGTTTCCCCGACCCTGGAGGCGATCGAGACTGCCGCTGCCCAGGTGGTCGCGGGTCGTGAGTTCGCCACCTTCGCGGTACGTGCCAAGCGCGCGGACAAGTCGTTCCCGGTCGACTCCCAGGGAATCAACGTGGCGGTCGGCGCCCACCTGCGCCGGGTCACCGAGCGGCGCGTCGACCTCACCCATCCGGACCTGACGGTGCACGTCGAGGTGGTGGACCGTCGCGCCCTGGTCTATGCCGACCGGGTGGAGGGGCCGCGCGGCCTGCCGGTCGGGATCGGCGGCCGGGTCGTGTGTCTTCTCTCCGGCGGCATCGACTCGCCGGTGGCCGCCGCGCGCATGATGCGCCGCGGCTGCCGGGTGGGCTTCGTCCACTTCCACTCCTTCCCCTACACCGACCCGGCCTCGCAGCAGAAGGCGGTGGAGTTGGCGGGGATCCTTGGCCGCTTCCAGGGGCCGGCGCACCTCTACCTGGTGCCCCTGGTCGACATCCAGCGCCACATCGTCGCCGGCGCACCCTCCACCCTGCGGGTCGTCCTCTACCGCCGCGCCATGCTGCGCCTCGCTGCCGCCATCGCGCGGCGCGAGAAGGCCCTCGCCCTGGTCACCGGCGAGTCCCTCGGCCAGGTGGCCTCCCAGACCCTCGCCAACCTCACCGCCGTCGACCGTGCCTCGCCCCTTCCGGTGCTGCGCCCCCTGCTCGGATGGGACAAGGAGGAGATCATCGCCGAAGCCCAGCGCATCGCTACCTTCGACCTCTCTATCGAGCCCCACGACGACTGCTGCTCCTTCCTCGAGCCCAAGGACCCCGCGACCCGCTCCACTGACCACAAGCTCGCCGCCGTCGAGCGCTCCTTGGCCCTCGACGACCTTCTTGCGGCCGCCCTGGCCGCCGCCGAGCTGCGCCTCATCGAGCCGTCGCCGTAGCGCTCCACGCGGTGGAGGTGGTGGCCATGGCGAGGCATGATCGCGGCCATGGACGAGGCCCTGTTCCAGGAGGTCGAGGGGGGTACCGTGGTGGTCACCGCCACCCGCCGCCTCGCCCGGGAGGTCACCCTCGCCTACGATGCCCACCAGCGCGCCCGTGGCCGGCAGGCGTGGACCGGTTGCCACGCCCTTCCCCTCCACGCCTGGCTACGTCAGCAATGGCTCGCCACCTGGCCCGCCGAGGTGGTGCCGAGCGAGGCGCAGCACCTCGCCCTGTGGGAGGCGGTGATCACCCACCACCTCGGACCGGAGGCGGTGGCGGACCCGGTCGCACTGGCCCCCCTGGCGGCGGAGGGCGCGGCCCTTGCCGTGGCCTGGCGTCTGCCCGCCGCCGCAGCGACCGCGGAGGAGCAAGCCTTCCGCACGTGGCGCACGACCTTCCGCCAGCGCTGCCGGGAGCTCGGCTGGCTCGACCCGGCGGAGCTTCCAGAGCGGGTGGCGGAGGCGATCCGTCAGGGCCACACGCCGGTGTCTGGACCGGTGATCGCCGCCGGCTTCGACCACCATCCGCCGGCACAGCGCGCCCTGTGGGAGGCCCTGGCCGCCGCCGGCCGGCCGGTGCGGATACCGGACGCCCGCGGTGCGCAGGGACGGATGTGTCTGCG
>JASFUG010000163.1:0-7011 GCA_050050395.1 Nitrospirota bacterium | reverse complement strand
CCCAACGCGTCGAGCCACGTGGTCGGGGCTCTATGCAGCGATTCGGCCCGCGATCTGAGTGATGCTGGACCGCATCGGGCCGCGGGGGCGCGACGCGGTCGATGATCATGGACCGCCGGGGATCGCCGCCTCAATCGTGTCGCGCCAACCGAGGATGGAGGTCACCAACGACTCGATCTGCGTGTCATCCAGCGGTCCCCCGACGTCCTGGTGGAAACCCGGCATCCCCTCGTCGGCCCGACCTCGAGCGATGATGGCGGTGAGCCCTTCCGCATCGACCCGGCGAAGGTACGACAGCCGTTTGAGGGCGGTCGCACCACCGCCATGGCCCTTTTCCCCGTGGCAGAAGGCACAGACGGACTCATACAGCCGTGCACCCATCAATCCCTCCGCGGGTTCCGCGTGGCAGCTGCCACATCGCTCCCCGAAGATCACGTCCTGGAGCGAGTGACCACGATGCGCTGCGACGTCCTTCACCACCCGGCCGGTCAACGTCAGGATCGCCACCGGCCGCTCGGGATCATCGCTCGCAACCTCGATTTCCTTGGTGAATCGTCCGCGCTTGCCGGTGGTATCGGTCTCGACCCGCACCTCCGCCACCCCGCCGGGAGCCAGGATGTCATCGCCGGTCACGGTGGCCTCGGTACAGCCACAGCTCACTACCGCGGAGAACACCCGCAGGGGCTGGTCGCCTTGATTGGCGAAGGGATAGGTATGCACGACCAACTCTCCGGCGAACACCACCCCCACGTCGTACTCCTTATGATCGAAGGCGATCTGCGGTGCCGCCGTCACCGGCTGCGCCGCGAGGCACAGGGAAGACGTGACGCTCATCAATGCTAGCCGCCACTGCGATCGCATTGCGGTCAACCCCGACTAACGCCGTCCCGCCGCAGCCAGCCGTCCACTCGCGGCAATGAGCAGCGCTTCCGGAATCTCCACCAGCGGCAAGATCTGCTTGCAGGCGCCGAGCCTCGCTGCAGCGCCCGGCATCCCGTAGACGACGCAGCTCTCCGCGTCTTGGGCGATGGTCATCGCGCCGCTGGATGCCATCGCCTGGAGACCGTCGGCACCATCGGTGCCCATCCCGGTCAGCAGGATTCCGACCGAATCCGCCCCGAAGATCCGCGCCGCCGAATGAAACAGGACATCCACGGAGGGCCTATGATGGTTCACCTTGGGCGCGTCCACGATCTCGATCCGCGGGTTCCGGGGGGTACCGGCAATCTCCACGTGTCCGTGGCCGGGCGCGATCAACACCTCGCCGGAACGTAGCCTGTCGCCGTCCGAGGCTTCCCGAACGGTCAACGTCGTGCTCTCATCCAACCGCGCCGCGAACGACTTGGTGAATCCCATGGGCATGTGCTGTACCGCTACGATCGGCGGCGCATTGTCCGGCAGCCGCGTGAGAATCTCTTGTATCGCCTCCGTACCGCCGGTGGAGGCACCGATCATGACCGGCAGTCCCTCCCCTAGGCCTGCTCCGGGTCGATTAATCGGCGTAACGGGACTTCGTCGTGCACCGCGGCGGAGACCGACGCGACTGCTTGCCGCGGCCCGTACGTGGTCCACCAGCTCCCGGGCGAACTCCTTCATCAACCGCGGGTGTGGGATCGTGACCTTGTCGACGACGCCGACGGCACCCACCTGGAGCGCCTCCAGACAGAGCTCCGCGTCCTCCTGCGTGATGGTGGAGACCACCACGACCGGCATCGGCCGCCCTGCCATGAGCTTGCGCAGGAAGGTCAGACCGTCCATGCGCGGCATGAGGAGGTCGAGGGTGATGACATCCGGCGTGATGCGGTCGAGCAGCCTACGCGCAACGAGCGGGTCGGCCGCCGCACCTACCACACGAATCCCAGGTGCCCCCTCCAGGATCGCGCGAAGCCCATCGCGTGTGGGCGCGGAGTCGTCGATGATCAGGACGTCAATGGACTCGTTCATCGATCGGACCGCCAGTCCGGCACCGGGCATGGAGACGAAGACGATCTGCTCACCCAAGCCACCTCATTCGAGGTCATCTCTCAGAAGAGCTCAACTTCCATTTCCCGCGGCGCCTTGATCGCTTGCACCTGCCTCATGCGGTAGCGACTCTCATCCGCTTGTACTCGCCCTGCCTCGGACTGGCCGAGACGCCGTACCTTGACCCTGCCTGAATCGAGAAAGAAGGCGATACGGCGACCGTTCTCGCCACCGAGGTCGGCACCGGCAATGGGGATACCCTCGTTGCTCAGCAGCTGGCGGACGAACGCATCATTGGCGAGAGAAACGGAGCGCTCCTTCGCCACGCCGCCCATGACGCTCGCGGCACCGAAAATCTTCGCGGCCAAGAGCGATCGCCGTGAGCCGCGGTGCATCATGTCGTTGATCAACAGCTCCATGGAATAGAGGCCGTAGCGACCCGAGACATTCTCCAGCGAGGTATCCTCACCCGGCAGCATGAAGTGGTTCATGCCGCCGATGCGGTGCGTCTGATCCCAGAGGCAGACGGCCACACAGGAGCCGAGAACGGTCTCGATCAGCCGTTCGCCGAAGCCCACGTGATACTCACCGGCCATGATCACGCACGCTTCACGCCTGAAAGTGGTGCTGTAGCGGAACTCCATCCCATGCCTCTTCGGCAGAACGAACCTACGAGTAACGCAGTGCCAATGTTGGACCGCGACAGCAACGGGTCACGCGACGGTGATCCCCTCCCTATCCGCCGAAGCCCTGAGGAGCATGTACGGCACTCGCTCCAGCGGTAGCTGTCGCGAAGCGGCGCCCAGCTCCATGGCGGCGTGGGGCATCCCGTAGACCACGCTGCTCTTCCTGTCTTGCGCGATCGTGAAGGCACCTGCGTCGAACATCGCCTTCATGCCCGCCGCGCCATCTCTTCCCATGCCGGTCAAGAGGATGCCGACCGCGTGCTCACCGAGCACCCGCGCGGCTGAGTGGAACAGAACGTCGACCGACGGGCAGTGTCGATTCACACGCTCGGTGGCCGAGAGACGGACCCGCGGATGGGCGCGATCTCCGATCACCTCCATGTGGATCCCACCGGGCGCGATCAAGATCTCCCCCGCGACGAGCCGATCACCATCCTGCGCCTCATGAACGTACGGCGCGCACATCCGGTTGAGGCGCTGAGCAAATGACGCCGTGAATCCCGGCGGCATGTGTTGCACGATCGCGATCGGCGGTGCGTCCTGCGGCAGACGAGGGAGCAGCGAGTGCAACGCCTCGGTGCCTCCGGTCGATGCGCCGATCAACACGGGACACAGCGCCCGCTGTCCGAGCCGCTGGTGCCCCAGCGAGAGGGGTGGGCCATGCGGCATCGTCGGCTTTCGACGCCCCACCCTCGCGTGGCCGGCGGCTCGCACCTCGTTCACGAGATCGACGGCGAACTCTTCCAGGGCCCAGGGATGATCGGGGGTCGGCTTGCCGACGATTCCCACCGCCCCTATGCGCAGCGCCTCGAGAGAAATCTCGGCACCCTTCTGCGTCAACGTCGACGCCATCACCACCGGCGTCGGGCGGCCGGCCATCAACTTGCGCAGAAAGGTGATGCCATCCATCCGTGGCATCTCGACGTCGAGGGTGATGACGTCAGGCTGGACCTCGTCGAGCAGTCGCCGCGCGACGTACGGATCTTCCGCCACGGCGATGACCTCGATGTCCGGCTCGGCAGCCAGGATCCCCTGGTACTGCGCACGAATCACCGCCGAGTCGTCGATGATCATCACCTGAATCATGTCGTACCCGCACGGCTCATCGGAGGTCTTCTCCCCTGCCGACGCGCCGCCGCTCGCAAATGATGCTCGAGGGTCGAGTTTCCAGCGCGGTGCACACCCGGTCTGTTGATCTTCAGGCCGCCACTCGCTCAGCTACGTCAGCCACGCCCGGGATGTCGAGGACACGATCGGCGTCCAGGAGCACGATCATCCCGTTGCCCACCTTGGCGATATGGGCGATGTAATCACTGGGGATCTTCTGGCTGGCGGCGAACGATGGGGTTTCCTGGATTGCCTCTTCGGGGATCCCCACCACATCGGCCACCGTGTCCACCACCATTCCGATGGTACCCGATGCCACGTCCACGACGATGATCGCCGTCAACTTGTCGTAGGCCCTTTCGTCCATCGCGAAGCGCGATCGCAGGTCCACCACCGGTACGACCGTACCGCGCAGGTTGATCACCCCACGGACATGCGGAGGCATGTTCGGCAACGGAGTGAGGTCGGTGCGTCCAATGATCTCCTGTACACGCAAGATCTCCAGGCCGTACCGCTCGCTACCCAGGTTGAAGGTGAGATACTGACGCGACGCCCCCTGGGCGGAAAAATTGATGATGTCGAAGATCGCATCATTTTCTTCGTCGGCGATCACGCCATCGTTGACCCGGTCGGCATCGGGGTTAGCTTCGTGAGGAGGCATGACATTCTCCTGTGCGTGACGTGATCCGGACATCAGGCAGGGCGTGCCGTCCGGCGAAAGACGGTCTTCGGCAAGCGCTCGAACAACTCTCCTCGGGTGGGCACGTTCTCGGAATGGCCGAGCATCAAGAAGCCACCGGGACGCAACCGGGCGGCAAACGCCGCGACCACATCGCGCTGATCCTCCGGAGAGAAGTAGATGAGCACGTTGCGGCAGAAGATGCAGTCGAACGACGCGGTGAATTGCGGCCATGGACGCAGCAAGTTGATCTGCCGGAAGCTGACCAGTCGCCGCGTCTCTGGATGCACGCGGTAGTCCCGAGCATGCTCGCCGGTGCCACGCTGAAAGTGGCGACGCAACAAGTGGTCGGGAACCCCGCGCACCTCCTCGGCGGAGAAGATCCCACGCTCAGCGTGGGCCAGCACGTCCGTATTGATGTCGGAGCCGAGAATCTCCACCTGCCAGCCGGCATGGTCCGCCAGGGCCTCACGCAGGACGATCGCCAAGGTATACGGCTCGGCACCGGTCGAGCAGGCCGAGGACCAGAGGCGGATGGTCCGTTCGCGTCTAGCTGAGGTGAGAATCTCCGGGATGGCCGATTGCGTCAGATACTCGAAGTGATGAGCCTCACGGAAGAAGCTCGTGAGGTTCGTGGTGACCAGGTTGAGCGCGATCCCGAGCTCCTTCCGGTCAGGATCGTGCTTGGTCAGGTAATCCGCGTACTCGGTATAGCTCTCGATGCCGAGAATCCGGAGCCGCTTGGCGAGACGTGAGCGAAACAGGGTGAGCTTCTTGTCCTCGAAACGCACACCGGTCGACCGACGCAGGTGTTCGCGGATGCGATCGAAGTCCTTGACGGAGAGCTCACCGATCGACCCGCAGACATTGCTCACGCCGCCTTCTCCTTGGCCACCTGGCGGTGGTAATACAGGCCGACGATGTCCAGGATCAGGGCAACGTTTCCGTCTGCGAGAATGGTCGCCCCACTGATTCCCTCGAGTTTGGTAAAGTTGTCCTCGAGGTTCTTGATGACCACCTGCTGCTGTCCGAGCAAATCATCGGCCATCAGCGCGCGGCGACCGGCCCCGTCCTCTACCACCAAGACGATACCCTGCGTCGGATCGGTCACGACCGGCTCGTGGTCGAGCCAGTCGTACAGCCGGTACAGCGACAGGTACTCGTTGCGGAAAAAGAGCACCTCACCCTGCCCGCTGACTTGTTTGATGTCCTGGGCACGGGGCCGGATCGACTCCACAATCGACAACACCGGCAGGATGTACGGCTGTCCGGAAACGCTCACCACCATCCCCTCGATGATCGCCAGGGTGAGCGGCAATCGGATACGCAACACGGAGCCCTGGCCGTCCTCGGACTCGACATCGACGGTGCCGCGCAGCGACTCCACGTTGCGTTTCACGACGTCCATCCCTACGCCACGTCCCGACAGACTGGACACCTGTTCGGCGGTGGAGAATCCCGGATGGAAGATCAGACGCAGGACCTGATTGTCGGGCAGCTCCTGATCCTCGGTGACCAGCCCCCTGGCGACCGCCTTGGCGAGGACCCTGGCGCGCGAGATTCCTCGGCCATCGTCGATCACCTCGATCACCACACTACCGCCCTGATGACCGGCGCGGAGCTCTAACGTCCCCTTCTCGGGCTTACCCGACGCACGCCGTTCGTCCGCAGTTTCCAGACCGTGGTCCAGTGAGTTGCGGATCAGATGCTTGAGGGGATCACCGATCTGCTCGATCACCGTCTTGTCCAACTCCGTGTCCTCACCGGTGATCACGAAGTTGACCTGCTTACCGAGCTCACGCGTGGTATCCCGAACAAAGCGTGCGAACTGCTTGAAGGTGGGGCCGATAGGCATCATCCGCACGGCCATCACCTGATCCTGCAGCTCACGGGAGAGGCGCTCAACATCGTACAGCGACGCTTGTAGACGCTCACCTTCCTCGTCGTCGAATCCGGTAGAGATCTTCATCGCCTGACTCTGGGCGATAACGATCTCCCCGACCAGATTCATCAACGTATCGAGGCGCTCGGTATCGACGCGAATCGCCGAGACGGTCTTCTGTGAAGCCGTGTCACGCCGCTGTAGATGCTGCTCTTTGAGGGCGTCGTTGACCTGGGCCGGCTCGACCCTGCCCCTCTCCACGAGAATTCGACCAAGTGCCTCCTCCTTGCCTGACAGCTGCTCAGCAATGGCATCACCCACGTCTGCGGGGGCCGCATGACCCTTCTCCACCAGGAGCTCACCGAGGTGCTTGGGCGGGGCCACGGGCGTCGGACCCGACACGGCGGCGGGCGCCGTCTCGGGCGGGCTGTTCCCGAGAAACTCCTTGATCGCCGAAACCTGCCTCGCGACCGGTAGGCGGTGGGCATTTGGCGTGTCGACCTGGTTGCCGGCATCGAGGAACAACGCGAGGTTGTCGTTCAGGCCGCGTGCCAGATCGATCGAGTGCAGCAACAAACCGATGGACACGCTGTCCAGCACAAGCTCGCCGTTGCGCGCCTTGTCGAGAAGATTCTCGGTCTCGTGGGCAAGCCCACCCAGAGCGGACAACTCCAGAAAACCCGCCGAACCCTTCA
>JASFUG010000162.1:0-7039 GCA_050050395.1 Nitrospirota bacterium | reverse complement strand
CTCCGGCAACGTCGGCAAGACCGTGCGATTTGTCGGCGACGAACCGGTAGCGCCACCCGATGGATCCGCAGGGCTCGACGAGCTCCTCGCCGCGGTGACGCACAGCGCCGTCGACGTCCTGGTGATCGCCGATGCAAACCCCGTCTTCACGGCCCCGCGCTTCGCCGATGCGTTGCGGAAGGTGCCCCTGGTGGTCTGGTGCGGGCAGGTACCGGACGAGACCGCGCAGCTCGCCCACCTCCTCCTCCCGTGTCATCACCGCCTCGAAGCGTGGAGCGACGCCGCGCCGCGGTCGGGTGTCACCCTCCTCGGTCAGCCAGTGATGCAGCCGGTGTTCGATTCCCGCGCCCTCGGCGACATCCTCCTCGCGACGACGCACGCGGAGAGGGGCGTGACGGAGACCCTTCCATGGGCCGACACGCAGGCCGCGGTGGAGTCGACCTGGCGCCGGCTCCATGCGGGGCTGGGCGACGGTTCCACGTTCGACTCGTTCTGGGTCGAGACGCGGAAGGCGGGCGGCCTCTTCCGGGAGGTCCCGACGGCATCCGTGGCGCTGCGTCCCGACGCGCTGTCCGGCGGCCTCGACCTCCCGGCGTCGCCGAAAGAGGGACTCACACTGGTCGCCGTCCCCCACATCTTTCTCTACGATGGGCGTGGCGCCGACAAGTCGTGGCTCCAGGAGCTCCCGGAGCCGGTGGCGCAGATCGTCTGGGACAGCTGGGCGGAGATCCATCCCGACACCGCTGGCCGCCTGGCCCTCTCCGAGGGCGACGTCGTCGAGCTGCGATCGACCCACGGGAGCATCGAGGTTCCGGTACACCTCGACCCGCGCGCGGCGCGCGAGGTGGTGATCGTCCCGTTCGGCCAGGGCCACACCGCCTACGGCCGCTACGCGAGCGGCCGCGGTGCCAACCCGTGGCCCCTGCTGCCGGCGGGAGAACGCGCGGTGACGGTCGAGGCGCGCGCCACCGGCGCGCGCCGGAACCTGGTCAGCCCGCTTGCCCTGCCGGACATGCTCGGCCGGCCGATCGTCGAGACGATCGCCCTCAGCGAACTGCGGCGTGGCATCGTGCCGGAGCACCACGGCCTAAAGGTGCCCGAGCCGTGGCAGATCCGCCCGGCACACGTCTATCCCCGCCATCAATGGGGTATGACCATCGATCTCAACGCCTGTACCGGCTGCAGCGCGTGCGTGGCGGCATGTTACGCGGAGAACAACCTGCCTGTGGTCGGCAAGGAGCAGGTCGCGGTGGGACGCATCATGTCGTGGATGCGCATCGAGCGCTACGTGCCCGACCGCGCGGATGCACCGCCCCTCTACCTGATGCCCATGCTCTGCCAGCAATGTGACAACGCGCCGTGCGAGTCCGTGTGCCCGGTATACGCCTCGTCGCACACCGACGAGGGGCTCAACGCGCAGGTCTACAACCGGTGCATCGGGACGCGTTACTGCGAGAACAACTGCCCGTACAAGGTGCGGCGCTTCAACTGGTTCGACCACGACTGGCCCGCGCCCCTGCACCTGCAGCTCAACCCGGACGTGACGGTGCGCAGCGCCGGCGTGATGGAGAAGTGCACCTTCTGCATCCAGCGCATCCGCGCGGCGGAGATGGATGCCGGGGCCGAGCAGCGTCCCGTGCGCGACGGCGAGATCGTCCCGGCCTGCGCCCAGGCGTGCCCGGCGCGGGCGATCACCTTCGGCGACATGCTGATGCCCGACAGCGCCATGATGCGCCGCCGCGCCGCCCATCCGGTGCGCCGCTACCGGGCCCTGGAGGAGCTGAATACGGAGCCGGCCATCGACTATCTGCGTCAGGTCTATCGCGGACCCGAGGAGGCGTGAACCATGGCGACCCCCGAGCTCGGCTATGGCCACATCAACCAGGTGGTGCTCAAGACCCTGACACCGCCCGGCCGGCGCTACTGGCTGGGCGTGGCGTGCCTCGCCACGGTCGTTGGAGCAGGACTCACCGCGTGGATGTACCAGGTCCAGGTGGGCCTCGGGGTCACCGGCCTGCGCCAACCGGTGATGTGGTCGTTCTACATCACCAATTTCGTGTTCTGGGTCGGCATCGCCCACTCCGGGACCTTGATCTCGGCGATCCTGTTCCTGTTCCGCACCCGCTGGCGCACCGCGGTGTACCGCGCCGCGGAGACCATGACCGTGTTTGCCGTCATGACCGCCGGGCTCTTTCCCCTCATCCATCTCGGCCGGTCGTGGTTCTTCTACTGGTTGTTCCCGTACCCCAACGAGCGCGGGCTGCAGCCGGACTTCCGCTCGCCCCTGGTGTGGGACGCATTCGCCGTGGGCACGTACTTCATCGTAAGCTGGACCTTCCTCCTGATGGGGCTGGTTCCCGACGTGGCGGCGGCGCGCGATCAGGCAACCGGCTGGCGGCGCAAGATCTACGGCGTGCTCTCCCTCGGCTGGCGGGGCACGGACGAGCAGTGGCGCCACTTTTCGATGGCCTATCTTCTCCTGGCGGGGCTGGCCACGCCGCTGGTGATCTCAGTGCACAGCGTGGTGTCCTGGGATTTCGCCATGTCCCAGGTGCCGGGCTGGCACAGCACGATCTTTGCACCCTATTTCGTCGCCGGCGCCATCTTCTCGGGCTGCGCCATGGTCCTCACCCTGGTGATCCCGATGCGCCGCATGCTCGGGCTGGAGGCGGCCATCACGCCGTGGCACTTCGACAACCTTTCGAAGGTCATCCTCGGGATGTCGCTGGTGGTGAGCTACGCCTACATCAGCGAGGCGTTCACGGCATGGTACAGCGCCAACCCGCTGGAGCAGGTCACGTTCAATGAGCGCTACTGGGGACCGTACGGCTGGTTGTTCTGGCTCATGGTAGGGTGCAACTGCGTGATCCCCCTGCTGCTCTTCTCGCCGCGCATCCGGCGCAACCTGCCGGCGCTGTTCGTGATCTCAATCTTCATCAACGTCGGCATGTGGGTCGAGCGCTTCGTGATCATCGCGGGATCGCTCGCCACCAGCACCATGCCCTCCCAGTGGGGCTTCTACAAACCGTCGGTCATCGAGCTGACCATCACGGCCGCCGGCTTCGCCTGGTTCCTGCTGTGGTTCGTGCTCTTTGCCCGCTTTCTGCCGATCGTCTCGATGACCGAGGTGAAGGAGGGGATCCGGTGGCAGCGACAGGCACACCGTCAGGGGCGGGAGGCCGCGCCATGAAGGGCACCGCCCGGGTCACCGCCATGTTCGCGGAGGAAGAGCCGTGCGCCGGTGCGATCGCCGCGTCGCGCGCTGCCGGGTTCGCCGTGGCGCGGGTGTTCTCGCCATTTGCCAGCGAGAGGCTGGCGGAGGCGCTGGGGGCACGACGCAGCCCGGTGCGCCTATGGGTGCTGCTGGGCGGCATCACCGGCTGTCTGGGTGGTTTCGTCCTGACCATCGGCCTCTCGACCCTGTATCCCCACAGGACGGCCGGCATGCCCATCGTCTCGATCCCGCCGTTTGTGATCATCGCCTTCGAGCTGACGATCCTGTGCGGTGCCCTGTCCGGGGTCCTCGGCTTCCTGGTGCACGGGCGCTTCGCGAGCCGGGAGCCGGTGGCCGGGTACCGCGTGGAGTTCACCAACGACCGATTCGGGGTGGTCGTCGAGTGCGCCGCTGCGGAGGCCATCCGGGTCGAGGAGGTGCTGCGCGGGGCGGGAGCCACGGAGGTGAGTCATGAATCGGTTTAGGGGGTGTCTGTCGCAGGTCGTCGTGCCACGTTGCGCCACCGATCGCACGGGATGGGGATTGGGGGATGGGGGATGGGGGAAAGGATGGAAAGGCCCAAGCTATGACGTGGCCGCGGTACGGCCAACCGTCCCCCCCCTCCCGACCCCTCATCCCCCACCCCGCCGTGCTGGTCGCCCGGGCGGCTGGCACCGGGCAATGCACGCGGGCCTCGGCCTCGTCGCCACATCTATTTGCCTCGCCGCAGCCCCGGCCTACGCGTTCCCATGGAGCCACGATCTGTTTCGCATGCCGTCGGTGAGGCCCCTGGCCGTGCCGCCGCGAAACATGCCGCCCGGCACCCTGCCGGTCGCGGGCGGCGAGCCGGCGATGAGCCGTCGAATGGCCGACGGCACGTTGCACAATCCCCTGGCCCCGACCGAGTCCCACCTCCAGCGCGGCGAGTGGCTGTTCCAGACCTACTGCATGCCGTGCCACGGCAAGGACGGCGCCGGTGACGGCCCGGTCGCCCGTTTGATGGTCCTTCCGCCTCCCGATCTCACCTTCGCCCAGCCGGCGCAGCGCAGCGATGGCTACCTCTACGCCACCATCCGCAACGGCAGCATCGTCATGCCGGCCTACGGGGATGCCATGTCCGCCGACGAGCGGTGGCAGGTGGTGCTCTTCCTGCGCAAGCTGCAAGGGCGGCTGGGGGGACCATGACGACCGCCCTGCGACGTCGCCTGACCGCGGGCTGCGCCGTCATGCTGGTGAGCGGCGTCGCCGCGTTCGCCTTCGCCCTCGCGAACGGCCCGGCGCCGCGGGCGTGGCAGGCGTTCCTGGTGAACCTGCTGTTCTGGCTCGGCCTCGCCCAGGGCAGCGTCGTGGTCGCCGCCTCCCTCTATGTCACCCACGCGCGCTGGGGCGGCGCGACCATCTACCGCCTCACCGAGGGGTTCGCGGGCTTTCTGCCGGTCGGGTTCCTGCTGTTCTGGGGTCTGTTTCCCGGCAGGGAGGCGATCTTCCCGTGGATCGAGCATCCGCTGCCGGCGAAGGCCGCGTGGCTTAACGTCCCGTTCCTGTTCGCGCGTGACGGCGCGGGCCTCCTGGCCATCACCGTCCTCAGCCTATGGTTCGTGCGTAGCTCTCGCCGGCAGGAATCGGTGCGCTGGGCCGAGTCGAGCGGCGACCTCGCCGAGCCGCCGCCCGCCGTCCGGCGGCTCGCGCCGGCGGTCATCCTCACCTACGCGGGGGTCTACTCGCTCCTCGCCTTCGATCTCGTGATGTCCCTGTCGCCGGTCTGGTACAGCACCCTGTTCGGCGCCTACTTCTTCGCCGGGGCGTACTGGAGCGCACTGGCGGCGATCGGCCTGCTGGCCAGCATCGGGCTCGGCACCACATCCCGGGGGGCCATTCAAGATGGCGGCCGGGCCTTGCACGACATCGGCAAGCTGGTATTCGCCTTCGCCATCTTCTGGGCCTACCTGCTGTGGTCGCAGTACCTCCCCATCTGGTACGCGGGACTGCCCCACGAGACCTTCTTCGTGGTCGTCCGTGTCCACGCCCTGCCGTGGGGCATCCTCGCGTGGACGGCCCTGGTGCTCATCTGGATGGTGCCGTTTGTCGGCCTGATCAGCCGGCGCGGCAAGCGCACGCCGGCCATTCTCGGTACGGTGTGCGGTCTCGGACTGATCGGGATGTGGATCGAGCGCTACGTGTTGGTCACGCCGTCCCTCTCGCCGGACACGATTCCCTTCGGCTGGGTCGAATGTCTCGTGACCGCGGGGTTCTGTGGTGGCTTCGGTCTCTGTGCCCTCCCCGGCCTGCGCCGGGTGCCGGCGGCCGGCCATGGGGGGCGACCATGAACGGCTCGTGGACCGCCCTCCTCCTGGCGCTGTCGGGTTTCCGAAGTGAGCGCCCACCGATGACCACGTTCGCCCCGCAGTCGGACTATGCCGACTGGATCCACGCCCTCTACCTCCAGGTGATCGGCTGGGACAGCCTCATCCTGCTCGTTGTCGCCGTCGCCATGTTCCTGGCCCTGCTGCGTTACTCGACCCGTTCCGAGCGGGTGCCCGCGACGTTGCCGGTCCACCGGGAACACAAGTGGCTGGAGATCGCATGGACCGTCGGTCCGGCGATCGTCCTGGTGGCGATCGCGATCCCCACCGTTCGCACGACGTTTCGTACGCAGCCCACCGTCGCTCCGGAGGGAGCGCTGGTCGTGGAGGTGACCGGCCACCAGTGGTGGTGGGAGGTGAACTATCCCGAGCTGAAGGTCGTCACCGCCAACGAGATCCATGTCCCGGCGGGCCGTCCGGTGCGCTTCGAGCTGCGCTCGGCCGACGTCATCCACAGCTTCTGGGTGCCGGCCCTGGGCGGCAAGCGGGACATCATCCCCGGCCACGTCAACACCATCACCGCCACCCCGCGGACGCCCGGCGTGTATCTCGGCCAATGCGCGGAGTTCTGCGGGCTGTCCCACGCCAACATGCGCTTCCGGGTCTTCGTCGAGGCGGCAGATGCGTTCCAGGCGTGGGCGGCGCACCAGATCGAGCCCGCGGCGGTGCCCGCGCGCCCCACTGTCGTGACCACGCCCGTCGAGGCCGGGGCGCGGCTGTTCGCCACGAACCTGTGTGTCACCTGCCATGCGCTCAAGGGCGTCGCGACCCAGCGGGTTGGCCCCGACCTCACGCACTTCGCGAGCCGCACGACCCTCGCGGGTGGAACTCTGGAAAACACGCCGGCCAACCTCGCGGCGTGGCTACGCGACCCGGAGGCGGTCAAGCCCGGGGCCCAGATGCCCAAGCTTGGCCTGACGGACACGGAAGTGACGCAGCTCGTCGCCTACCTGGGGAGCCTGAAATAGGACGTGTAGATGGAAGCCGTGCTGCCCATCGAAGGACGACCTCGCGACGAGAGCTATCTCAGCGGCGCGATCTGGGGATGGCTCACCACCGTCGATCACAAGCGCGTCGCCGTGCTGTACGGGTTGACCGCTCTGGGGTTCTTTCTGGTCGCCGGGATCGAGGCGCTGCTGATGCGGCTGCAGCTCGCATGGCCCGACGGCACGGTTCTGGCGGCCGGTACCTACAACCAGCTGTTCACCATGCACGGCACCACGATGATCTTCCTGGTGATCATGCCGCTGGGCATCGGCCTGTTCGCGAACTTCGCGGTGCCGCTGCTGATCGGCGCGCGCGACGTCGCGTTCCCGCGCCTCAACGCCTTCAGCTACTGGCTGTTCCTGTTCGGCGCCCTGTTTCTCCACGCCAGCTTCTTCTTCCAGGGCGCGCCGGACGCCGGCTGGTTCGGGTACGCGAACCTCACCGAGCGCCATTTCTCGCCCGGCACCAACCTCGA
>JASFUG010000161.1:0-7050 GCA_050050395.1 Nitrospirota bacterium | reverse complement strand
TGGCGAGCCGCCGCGCATCGAATACCCCATCCTGCCGGTCAGCACCGACACCACCCCGCGACCCGAACCGATGACCGAGTAACCGTCACCGCCACGGCGGCGGTCCGGAGTTCCCATGAACTACCCCTTCTGGGATGTCGGTATCGGCTACGGCGTGCTGATGGCGCTCATCAGCATCATTCACGTCTTCATCTCCCACTTCGCGATCGGTGGTGGCCTGTTTCTGGTCGTGAATGAGAGGCAAGCGCGCAAGGCCGACGACGCGGAGCGCCTCACGTATCTGGAACGCCTGAGCAAGCTGTTCGTGTTGATCACCCTGGTCCTGGGGGCGCTCACCGGCGTCGGGATCTGGTTCATCATCGGCCTGCTCAACCCGGCGGCGACGGAGGTGCTCATCCACCACTATGTCTGGGGCTGGGCCATCGAGTGGACCTTCTTCATCACCGAGATCACCGCCGCCATCCTCTACTACTACGGGTGGCAGCGCATGAATCCGGGCGCACATCTCGTCCTCGGGTGGATCTACTTCGTCGCGGCCTGGCTGTCGCTGGTGATCATCAACGGCATCATCACCTTCATGCTCACGCCCGGGCAGTGGCTGCAGACCGGCAACTTCTGGGACGGCTTCTTCAACCCGACCTACTGGCCGTCCCTGGTGTTCCGCACCGGGATCGCGGTGATGTTGGCGGGGCTGTTTGCGATGTTGGTGGCATCACGCTCTCCGGCCGGCCCCTTCCGCCAGCGCATGGTGCGCATCAACGCCCTCTGGGGCCTGGTGGGGCTGGCCCTGATGGCGCCGGCCTTCTACTGGTACTGGCGAGCCATCCCCGCGGCGGTCACGGCAGTGGCGCAGGAGAGCATGCGCATGCCGATGGCGGCGGTGGAGCAATCCTTGGTCTACGCCACCCTGCTGGCCGGCGCCTTGCTGCTGTTCGGCCTGCTCCTGCCCCGGCTGCAGCGCTTCGGGTTGGCGCTGGTGGTGTTGGTGGTCGGGCTCGCCTACTTCGGCTCCTTCGAGTGGTTCCGGGAGTCCCTGCGCAAGCCATACGTCATCTCCGACTACATGTATGGCAACGCCACCGAGGTGGCCCGTGCCGCCACGTATCAGGCGGACGGCCTGCTCGCGCACCTCGCGTTCCGCACCGGCGATGATGGCGCCGACCTGTTTCGCCACGCCTGTCGCACCTGCCACACCCTCGACGGCTACCGGCCCCTGGCGCCGGCCTTCGCCGGCATGGACGACGCGTTTATTACCGCCATCGTCCGGGGTACCGGGGCATTGTACGGCAACATGCCGCCCTTCCTCGGGACCACGGAAGAGGCGGGCCTGATCGCCGGCTACCTCGCCGGGCATACTGACCGGCGCCGCCCAGGGCGGGCCGGCCTGTCCGGAGCCACGCTCGGCAAGGAGGTCTATGCGGCGCGCTGCGGCCTGTGCCACCTCACAGGAGGGTATCAAGACGTCACGGAGAGCCTGACCGGCCTGTCAACGGACGACTACAACGACTTGCTCGACACGGCTCAGGATTACGCCGATGCCATGCCGGCGTTCACCGGCGACGCTCACGAGCGCGCCGCCCTCATCGCCTACCTGTCGACTCTCAAAGGTGGTGCGCCATGAGCCTGCCGAGCTACAGCTTCTTCCCGGCCCCGCTTTGGATGCTGACGGCGCTGCACGTCCTTACCCTGAGCCTGCACCTCGTCGCCATGAACTTCATGGTGGGCGGCACGCTGATCGTCCTCGCGGGGAGGTTCCCGGACCGCTGGCATGATCCGACCGTACGGCGGGTCGTGAAGCTGCTCCCGAGCGCGATGGCGGCCACCGTCAGCCTCGGCGTCGCACCCCTCCTGTTCCTGCAAGTGGTCTACCCACGTCAGGTCTACGCCGCGGCCATCGTGAGCGCATGGTTCTGGCTGTTGATCGTGGCCGCGGTGATCGTCTCGTACTACCTGCTGTACCTCGCCTCGTTCAGCACCGGTCCGGCCAAACGCCGCGCCTGGTATCTCGGCATCGCGTTGGCTGGCATGGTGTACGTCGCCTTCGTCTATAGCTCGGTGTTCTCCATGGCGGAACAGCCTGCCCTGTCCGCCGAGCTGTACCGCGGGAACCAGTCGGGGCTGGTGCTCAATCCCGCCATCGGCAGCTATCTCTTCCGGTGGTTGCACATGGTGCTCGGGGCGGTGACGGTCGGCGGCTTCTTCGTCGCCTGGCTCGGTAGCGACAACGACAATGCCCTCAACGTCGGCAAGGCCTTCTACCTCTGGGGCATGATCGCGGCCTCCCTCGCCGGCATCGGCTGGCTGTTCACCCTCGGCGACGCGATCGTGCCGCTGATGAAGGGCCCGGCGATCTGGGTGCTGTTCATCGCCATCGTGCTCGCCTTTGCCGCCTATCCCTTCTTCCACAAAGGGCGTTTCGTGGTGGCCGCCGGACTGCTGTTCTGCTCCTTGCTGGGCATGGTCACCACGCGTCACGTCGTGCGCCTGATCCACCTGCGCGGCAGCTACGACCCTGCCACCATCACCATCATCCCCCAGTGGTCGGTCTTCATTCTCTTTCTGATCTGCCTGGTCCTCGCACTGCTTGCAATCGGCTACATGGTGCGCCTGTTCTTCGCCGGCGTGCGATCGGCAGGCCAGGCCTAGGGCACCCTAACGATCCCGCGTACCAACACGACAACCACGGCGGCGCGCAAGCAGCCACGCCTCTCAAGGGAGGTTTCACCATGGAACCCACAGCAGATCGTCGCACGTTTCTCACCCGCGCCAGCCAGGTCGTCGCGGGATCCGTGGCCGGCGGCGTCCTCCTCGTAGCCGACGCGGCGGCACAGCGGGGCCCCATGATAGGGGCCTACGAGATCAGCGGCGACACGAAGGGGAAATGCGCTACCTGCGCCTTCTGGGGCGGGAAGCGTCGCGTCTCCGCCGACCGCAAGACCGTCTTCGTCCACAGCCTTGGCTGGTGCAACAATCCCGCCAGTCCGAATTTCCAGAAGACGACCACACCCGAGACGGGACCGATGGATGCCTGGCGCAAGTGGGAGGCGCTCTCTTGATCCGCGCCGCGCAGCTCGTCCTCCCGGCCTGCCCCCATACGCCGGGAGGAGTCGGGATCGCCGACCCGGGATTTCATCCCCAGCCACACCTGGCTCGGGGGGAAATCGTCGGCCGGCAGGGGGCCTTCAGCATTGGTATCGACCGGATTCTGTTCGCACCCGGACAGGCGTAACCACACCCTTTAACGAACGGAGGACTATCCCCATGAAGATCATCCACGGAGCTTTGGCAATCCTGATCTGCGCCACGACGGGGCTCATGTCGGCGGGGTCCGCCGCCGCAGGGGGCGAGACTCATTCCGCCAAGCTGACCCTCCCCGACGGAGACCCCGTTGCCGGCCGGCAGGCATTTCGCGACTTGAGGTGCTATGCGTGCCATAGCGTCGCCGGTGATGCCGACATGCCCAAGCCGTATTCGGCCAATCGCGGTCCTGAGATCGGACCTCGTCAAGCGAGTCAGACTCCCGAGATGCTCGCCGACTCGATCATCTCGCCGTCCCATGTGTTGCCGCCCGGCGAGAAGGGAGGCTCGTCGCCCATGGGCAACTACCGGAGCACAATGACCGTGGAGCAGCTCATCGACGTGGTGGCCTACATGCGGGGGCAGTAGGCACCGCCAGGCACAGAGAAGGAGGCGACGACGATTCGCGTCGGCCATCGTCGGCGGTCGACGCCATACCTGCGTCCCTCACCCTGGGTCGGGGACGGGAATCTCTGGAATGTCACCGGCAAGATCTGGTATCGATCCCGTTGCCCTTCTACGAAGGGTCGCTAGCGCAAAGGAGCTATCGAAATGGCCACCGTCTCCACCTACAACGACTTCCGGGACACGCTCGCCGCTCTCTCGCTGTCACAACAGCGGCAGGTGGGGTCGCGATTCATCGCCAATGTGCTGGATCTCGCCCGCGACCCTCGACTGACGCAGGTCGTTGCGGTGGCAGGCAAAGCCGATGTCACGGCGGAAGAGCTGGACCTTGCCTATCGCACGGCACACTCGGTGTACGTGGAAACCAACCCCCAGTCAGGCTTCGCCGAGCTCGATTTTGATCATCAGGCAAGTCATTTTGTTGCCGAAGCTTGCATGACTTGCGTTGCCCCAATGTATCAAGAGGCAACAACCTATCACTTGGCGCAAAAGGTGGCGCTGTACTGTCGCATGGCCCGCACCTGCTCAAGCATCGCCCACAAAGCGGATAAGGCGGATTTTTCCAGCGTCGAAGTCGCGGCGGACGCGATTGTGGACGATCAATACGCCATTCTAAACGAGTTCACAAAGAACTAGCCCTACGCTTTGTCCGACTCCGCGGCACACCGCAACCTTGCCGGTCTGCTCGACCCGATTGGCCAACCAAAGTCTCTGAGCATTTGCGCACTCTCGGGGCGATGCCGAATACGAGCAGCTGCGCGCCTATCCCAGCCATATCCCCTCCAGACGGACGTGGTAACCGTGCGCTGTCTTGTATATGGCGTTGATGAGCCCCGAATGCCGCGACTGCAGCATGCAATATCTCGGCAGAAAGTAGTGCCTCTCCCCAAAGCCGAGCTCCCCCTTCGTCTCTCTGACCAGCCCCTCATAGGCGATGATCTGGTAATAGCCGATGTCGATCCCCCGCTCTCGGCCGCTGATCGGGCCGACGACGCACCAAACAACAGCACCATTGAAGTAGTCCGGCTCTTGCACCACTACCCCGCAATGCGTCACGGGGCAGCCCACCCCGAGGGCGGGGCGGCCGCACAGGACATCTCCCTTGGCGATACGGAGCCTCTCTAGGTTCGTGGGGTTACCGAGGAGGATGTGCTCGCGTGGCCCTGGATCGTCGGCGAGCTTGTCCAGGACGAAGTCGAACTCCCGGCCGAGCAGATCAAGCCAGGTAGCGGCACCTGCGCCGTAATCCGGCTCGGGCGGTTTGAGCGTGTACTCCTCCAGAAAGACACAGCGCTTGAGCAACTCGGGATTCGTTACAGCTGCTCTGGCCAGATCCGCGCAGGTCGTGAAGCCGCATAGGCCGGAGTTCTTGCCGGGGAGAAGCGCTGCGATCTCGTCCGCCTCGACCTCGCCGCCGCGCCGGAGCCTCTCCAAGATCTCCGCTAGCGAGCCCATCGCTACTCTCCGCGGTAGAACGGGCTCGATTCCAGGGTCCGCACCACGCCGTAATGGGCCTCCCAGCCGATGTCCTTCTTGCCCGCACAGATCGTGCAAACGCCCAGGGGCGGATTGCCCCTCAGGCGAAGAGGCCCCGTGATCTCCGGCGATCGTTCGATCTCGTGAACGATCCGGCCGACGTTGATGCCGTGCAGCGCGTCCGTCTCGATGATGGGAATGGCTGCCGCCTCCCTGACGTTCATCCGGAACACCTCCCGCTCGGCCTGGGAGACCAGGTCGATCTTGGTCACCACGGCCAGATCCGCCAGCGACAACATGGGGCCGATCTTCCGCGGCAGATTCATGCCGCTGGTCACCTCCAACACGCACAGCCCCATCGATCCTTCGATGTACGGCGCACAGCGCAGACACAACCCCGCCGTCTCGACCACGAAGACGTCGCTCGCCTTGCCCGCCGCCCACTCGATCGCCTCCTTGAGCACCAGCACGTGGCAGTGATCCGGGCACAGCTCCCCGGTATAGATCTTCCTGGCAGGAATCCCGATCTCGTGACGGAAGATCTCGTCCTCCTGAGCGAACTGCACATCCTCTTTCAGGTACGCGACCTTGCGTCCCTGGGACAGGAGCGTGCGCGTCACCTGCTTCAGCACGGTGGTCTTGCCGCTCGTGGGTGGACCGGCACAGATGATGACTTTCATCACGGTAGCTCTAGCTTTGGCTCACTCGGATACCCGGACCCGTTTCCAGCTCGCGTGCGGCGATTTGCTCGCCATCCCACAGCCGCTTGCGGAGGCCGAGCATCATGTCGTCGATCCTCTGGATCTCTTTCGCCACGGCCTTCTCTTCCTCGTCGGTGACAATGACCTTCTGCATGGCACCGGAGCCCATGACGATCCGCAGATCGGACAGTAGGGCGATACGCGGATCATGGGTGACGAAGAGGAAGATCTTGCGATAGTTCCGCAACAGCTCAAGCGCCCGGGTGCGATGGATCCCGGCATTTTCCAGCTCGTCGAGCAACAGGATCGGTGCGTCGCCAATCACCACGGCGTCCGCGATCAACAGCGCCCGGGTCTGGCCTCCGGATAGCTCGGTCATCGCACTGTCCGGAATGATCGCCTCACCGGTGAGCTGGTTGGCGAAATCCAGCGTCTCTTCCACGACCGAAGCGGCTCCGTCACGTTTGCGGATTCTCGCGTGCAGGTCGAGGAAGGTTCTGACCGGTAGATCCGAGAGAAAATTGGTGTGCTGTGTGATTAACGAAACGGGATTCCGTGAGGGATCGTCCATGATCTCCATGGGGATGGTGGTGCCATCGAGCAAGACCTTCCTGCGAGAGGGGGTATTGAGGTTCGCAAACAGCTCGATGTCGTTGATGAGCGCGGTCTTTCCGGAGCCCGTCGGCCCCACCACGCTCACCACCTGTCCCATCGCGAATTCAACCTGAGCGACAGGCTCTTTTTGGTCGGCCTTCCCGTAGCCACCCACAACGGTGACACGCCGCACGTCAGCCAGCGTCATCTGCCGTCCCTTCATGACATGGAGGCCGATTCACTGCCTCCTGGGCCAGGCTCCATCGCCGTCCTCAAAGTTTAGATGAGGGCCGACAGCCCGCCAAATTGGGGCACGTGGCGGCGCATTCGTCCCTGCCATGACCGAGAGGTCCGCGAACGTCTGTCGCGAAGGGCGGGGCGCACTCCGCGAAGTGCCGGAGGTGGCCACCCGAGGTCATCCCCGTCGCATGGAGCGCGGGTTTCTGCCTGGCCTAACTTCCGCCGCGGATACGCGATGCTGGTCATAGCTTAACCCGCATTTCTCAGTGCGCCACGAGGGCGCAAAGGACCCGTGGATGAGAGATCCATCTCAGTAGTTGTCCGTTCGACTGGGTAG
>JASFUG010000160.1:0-7074 GCA_050050395.1 Nitrospirota bacterium | reverse complement strand
CACCGCCGTGGGGGCGAGGAACACTGTGGGGTGGATGCGAGGGGCGTGGTCGAGGTAGGGGAAGATCTGCGGTGCCATGGGTGCAGCATAGGGAGGGGTCATCGTCCTCGGCAATCGGGGGACACACCAACGGCAGCCGTCGCACGGGACGGCGCCGTGTATGAGATGTCCAGCGTTTCCAGGTAGGGGCACGGCATGCCGTGCCCCTACGGCTCACGCGCCCGGCGAGCGTGGTCTGCTTCCCCGCTTGCGGGCGGCGGGCATCTACGGGAACCTGTGGGCCATGCGCGCCTTTCTGAGATTCTTCACCGTGGCCCTCTTCGTCGGGGCCACGGTTACCACGATCACACCACCGGCAATGGCCGCCCCCTTCGAGCAGGACGTCACCCTGGACCAGGTGGTGGAGTGGGCCGTCGGGCGCAACCTGGGGGTGGCCCTGGCTCGCCTCGAGGTGCCGATCGTGGCGGCGGATATCGATGCGGCGGAGGGCGAGTTCGATCCCACGTTTACCGCCGGCGCGGCCTACGATCGCGAGGAGGTCCCCACCACGTCGGCGCAGTTCTTCGGATCCGTCACCGAGTCCGTCGAGCTCCAGACGGGGCTCGCCAAGCTCTTTGCGCTGGGCACCGAGACGAGCCTCGAGCTGACCGGTGCACGCACCCGGGACAACTCGCCGATCACCGACCCCGAGTTCAATCCGCGCTACAACGCCGGCCTCACCCTGAGCGTGGAGCAGCCGCTGCTGCGCGACGCGGGGCGCAGCGTCAACCTCGCCACCGTGCGTTTGGCGCGGGTCGCCTCCGAGGTGGAGGCGCTGCGCCTGAGGGGTGCGATGGAGGATGTGGTCCTGGCGACGGAGGAGGCGTACTGGGAGCTGGTACGGCGTGTGGAGGCGCTGAAGGTGGCGGAGACCTCTCTGCACCTGGCGGAGGATCTGGAGGCCAACATCCGGGAGCGGGTGCGCGTCGGAAACCTGCCGCCCCTGGAGAGTCTCGCCGCCGAGGCCGACGTGGCCCAGCGCTTCGAAGGGGTGTTGCTCGCCCAGCAGGCGGTAGAGGACGGGCGGGACACCCTGCTGCGGGTCACTGGCGTCGCCGACGTGGAGGCCACGACCTGGGACCTGCGGCCGGTACCCACGGCCCTCCCGTCCTTCACCCCCGAGAAACCCCACCTGGCCGCCGCCCTGGAGCGGGCGGGCACCGCCCGGACCGATCTACGCATAGCCCACCTGGGTCTTGAGCAACGGCGTATCGAGTTGCAGCGCGACGATAACCGTACCCTGCCAGATCTACGCCTGGCGGGCAGTGCCGCCGTCCGCGCCCTCAAGGGTGACACGGACGTGGAGGAGCTGGGCGACCAGCTCAGTCAGGGCGACTTCCTCTCCTACCGTGTGGGGCTGGCCTTCACCTATCCCCTGGGCAACAACACCGCCGAGGCCGCCGCCCGCCAGTCCGCTCTGCGCCGCCTCCAGGCCCAGCTCACCCTTCGCGACCTCGAGGTATCCGCCGCGCAGGTGGTGCGTAGCGCCGTACGTGGGGTGGCGACCCAGGCGCAGCGGATCGCCACCACGGCCAAGGCGGTCACCCTTGAGGAGGCCCGCCTGGCGGCGGAGGAGGAGAAGTTCCGGGTGGGGATTTCCACCAGCCACGATGTCCTGGAGGTCCAGGACGATCTGACGGCCGCCCGGCAACGCCACATCGAGGCCCAGGCGTCGTACCTGGCCTCCCTCTCCCGCCTGCACTACGAGGAGGGGAGCCTCCTCGATCGCTACCGGATCGAGATCGAGGCGGGGTCGGAATGACGGGTTCCGCGCGCGGTATACCTTGTCGGCGGCCTGCCGGGTGACGTGCATTTCCCGGTCATCGTGTACCGGTGCGCGCCGCGCCCGTCGGCGCGGAGGCGGAAAGCGGTGTGGTCGGGCCTGTGGATAACGCGTGGACAAGGTCGATAAGGTCCCATTAAGTCACGGCCTGATATGTGTCCCGGCGTTACGCCAATGTGACAAGGTCGATATGTAGGCCAAAAAAATCAATATGTTATGATTGTGTCAATGGGTTAGCGAAGAGAGTTCGAGGAGATTTGCACCGGCTGGCGACTTTTCCACACCCATCGCTGAGGTGTTTCGTCTGGTATCTTTGTCTCCCCGCTGTTTTCCCGCACCGCGGTGGCGCGTCGACGCGCCATCCCTTCCCCTCACGTGACACGATCGCCATTCGGCGATGGCCAAGATTCTCCTTCGCCTCCTCTCCGCGCTCGGCATTGTCCTGCTGGCGACGGCCTACCTCCTCTCGTGGGACAAGTTCACCGGCCTGTTCCGGGAGGAGATCGCGGCGCGCCTCGGCGCCCAGCTCGGCACCGACATCGACTTTGCTTCGGTACGCGTGAACTTCGTGCGCCTGCGGGTGCAGGTGGAGGCGGCGCGTCTGGAGCTGCCGGCGGTGGGAGAGGCCGCCGTGCGGCGTGTCGATGTCGACCTGGCCCCGGGACCCCTGCTCCACGGCGAGGTGCAGCTCCGGCGATTGCGGCTGGTCGAGCCGCGGGTGGCTGTGGCGGAGCTGCGCGCCGTACCGGCGCGGTTCTCCGGCGGCCGAGGTGAGGGGCACGGGTTGCCGGTGGCGGTGGTCGAGGTCGAAGACGGCGCCGTGACGTTATTCGATTTCGAGGGGGCGAACGCCCTCTTGTTGGAAGGGATCGACGCGACCCTGCGTGCCGACGCACCGCCCGCCCTCGACCTGCGCGGGACGATCTCCCGTGCCCAGCTAACGTTCAGAAACATCGCCTTGCCCCCGGCGGAGGTGACGCTCGACCTCGGTCTCACGGGCGAACAGCTACAGGTGCGCGAGCTGGCCGTCGCCAGCCGCGGCAGCCGGTTGCGCGGGGAAGGGGAGCTGGTGGTCGCCGATGCATTGGCGGCGGTGCACGGCGAGTGGCGGCTCGCCGGGGCGGTCGACATGGCCGAGCTGCGCTGCCTGCCGGGTCAGCCCGACGATCTCCGCGGCACCCTGCACCTCAAGGCCAGCGGCACGGGGCCCCTCGTCGACCCGACCGTGACCGCCCGTGTAGGGATCTCCGACGTGGCACGCGGGCCCCTCCGGATCCAGTCCCTGGCCGCCGACGTGGCGGGCAGCCGGGAGGCGTGTCGGATCACCGGCGTCGATGGAGTGGTCGCCGACGCCCGGATCAAGGGCGCGGTCGACGTGCGCCTTGCCGCCGGTGAGGTGGACGCGGAGGTGCACGTTGCCGACCTGCGGTGGGCGCAGTTCCGCGACGAGTATCTGCGCTGGCGGAAGAACGAGCTCCCGGACCTGCCCATCGCCATCGCCGCGCGTCTGGATGGCACGCTCCGCTTCGGGCGTTCCACCGGCATCACCTTCGATGGGGAGCTGGGTGGTGACATCTCCGGCCTCGGCCTGCCGGCGGAGACGGTCGCCGACCGCCCGGGAGCGATCCTGAACCAGCTGCCGCGCGCCGCGTTCCAGGTGGGTCTGACGCGTACCCCGGCGGGCGAGGTCCTGGTACGGGACGGGACCGGCACCATCGTCGACGGCGTGGCGCGCGTGTCGGGTCGCATCCTTCCAGGTGGCGAGATCGACCTCGCGGTGGCCCTGCTCAACGCCGACAGTCGCGCGGTGGCGCAGCTCCTCGGCATCGAGCTCAGCGGGGTGTCGTGGGCCGACGGGCGGGTAACCGGCAGCGGCGATGAGTGGCGGTTCGACGGCGACGTCCACGGCACCGGGGTGTCGATCTACGGGGAGGAGATGGCTCGTGTCGAGGGGTGTCTGCACCTCGATGCCAACGGCGCACGCATGGCGGAGCTGAACGGCCGGCCGGCGGCAACCTCGGCCGCCGGGCAGTGGGTGCGCGGTGACCTGCAGGCGGGACGGGGCGTGTTCGAGCTGGCTCTGACGGGCGACGACCTGCCACTCGATGCGATCCACTATCTCGACCCGTGGCCATTCCTCGCTGGCCGGGGTCGGGTGGCATTCGCGATCCACGGTCCGGCGCCCCTGCGCTTCACCATCGACGGGACGCTGTCGCGGGCGAGTGCCTGGGGGATCCCGCTGGAGCCGGCGGCGATCTCCTTGGTGGTGGCCGGTGACACGGTCGAGTGGCAGGCCACTGCCGTGGAGGGGAGCCTCTCCGGGAGTGGCCAGGCGCGCCTGTCGGGGAACCGCGAGGTGCGCGGTGAGGGAGGGTTTCGAGACCTGCCTCTGGCGCGTCTCGCCCGCTTCCTGCCGTCGGTCCTCGCCGAGCGCGGGGTCGAGGGGGTAGCCAGCGGTCACTATCGGCTGAGCGGCGACCGGCCGCCCGAGGGGCTGGTCATCGCGGCCACCGTGGACGACATCACGTTGCGGGCCGATGGACGGCAGCTCACCGCGACGACGATCCCCGTAGCCGTGGTGTGGCGTGACATGGGGCTGGAGGTGGAGGACCTGACCCTTGCCGGGGATGGCGTGAAGCTCACGCTGTCCGGACGCGTGGGGGCCGACGGCGACCTGCAGCTCGCGGCGCAGGGCGACATCGCGGTGCAGACGGTAGGAGAGGAGTTGCCGTGGCTCAGTGACAGCGGCGGCATGTTCTCCTTCTTTGCCGACATCGCCGGGACGGCGGCGGCCCCGGACCTCTCCGGGGGCGCCGTGGTCGACGGACTCGACATCCCATTGCCGGGCCTCGGTCTGCGCCTCGGCGATCTCAGCGGTGAGGCGATCTTCTCCGGTGGCCAGGTCCTCATCGATCGCGTGCACAGCAGCATCGGCGGCGGCACCCTGGCGGCGGAGGGCTTCGCTCGCCTGGAAGGGGCGCAGATCACCCACCTGGTTCTCGACGGTCAAGTGACCGACATCACCGTCGAGCGGTTCGGCGCGCGGGGGTCCGTCAGCGGTGAGCTCCAGGTGCGTGGCGAGCCCCGGGCGCCGCTGATCGCGGGTGACCTGATCGTGGGTGAGCTGCTCTACGACCAGCCGATCAAGCCCGGCAGCCTGGGCCAAGGGTTCCTGTCCCGGGAGAGCCCGCCCGGGCCCGGTGTCCTGGGCGGAGCCCATCTCGACCTGCGGCTGCGGGCCCCGGAGACCATCCAGATCCACAACAACCTCCTCGATCTGCGCCTCGGGGGCGAGGTGAACCTGGTGGGACCTGTGGCGACCCCGGGGCTGCTCGGGACGTTGACCGGCAGCAACGGCATCTTCCATCTGCGTGACCGCGATCTGCGTCTCAACGCCGTGTCGGTGACCTTCATCGACCCCGAGGGCATCGTGCCGATCCTCGACGTGCAGGGCGACACGGTGCTGCGCGGCCTGTACGCCACCGCGTTCCGCTCGGGTGAGCGGCCGGAGCCGTTCGAGGTGGGCGGGGCGCGCAACTACTACGTCACCTTCATGGTCAGCGGACCCACCGACGACCTGACCATTCGCGCCTCGTCCAATCCTCCCCTGGAGGAAAACCTCATCCTCGCCGCCCTCATGGGGGGCACCATCGGCGGAGAGGTGGGGGAGGCCGCGACGGACCGGATCCTGTCGCTGGTCACCGGCGGCCTACGTAAGGGCTTGGGCGCGACGCCGGTAGCGAAGCTGGTGGAGGAGCCGATCGAGCGGTTGTTGAGCTTCGACCGCATCGACATCGATCCGTTCGCGGTGTCGCGCACCAACGTGGTGAGCCCGCGGCTGACCCTCGGCAAGGACCTGTCGGAGCGTCTCGCCTTGATCTACTCCACGAGCTTCATCGCCAACGAGGAGCCGCTGATCGAGCTGCAGTACCGCTTATCGGACGCCTGGCAGCTCCTCGGCAACAAGAACGAGATCGGCTCCCTCGGCGCCGACCTGCGCTACGAGTTTCGCTTCTGATCACGGCCGCGGGCGATCCGCTCCACGGCCCGACAGTGAGGCGCGCCGAGTCGCCGGGCAGCTGTGTCCATCCGTGTTGATCTGTGGTCCTATTTTCCCCGCCGCCGAGCCCTCCTCGTGATCGACGCTCTCCTTTCCGCCAGCCGCCACCTCGCGCCGAGCCTCTGCGCGGCCGTCGCCCTCTTGTGGCTGGCGGTGGGTGAACCGGCCGCGTGCGCCGCCGGGCCGGCACCACGGGTGGTGGCCGTCGCGGTGGAGTCGGCGCGCCGTCCCTCCGAGACCCTGGCGCACCTGTTGCGGCTGCGGGCAGGTGACCGCTATTCCGCCGACGCCGCCGATGGCGACCTGAAGCGGCTCTACGCCACCGGTGCCTTCGACGACGTGCGCCTGGCGGTGAGCGAGGTCGAGGGGGGGGTGCGCCTGGTGTACCGGTGTGTAGACCTCACCTTTGTTGCCTCCCTGCGCTTCACGGACCGTCTCCTGCCGATCCAGGCGCTACGCAACGCCGTCGGTATGGCGGCGGGCGAGCCCCTCGACCGGACACGCCTCGCGGAGGCCCCGGCCCGCCTGCAGTCGACCTACCAGATGGCCGGTTATCCCGACGCGCGAGTCGCCGTCGAGGTCGAGCAGGACCGGGTCAACAAGACGGCAGACGTCACCTTCCACATCGAGCGCGGTCGCGCGCAGCGGGTCATCGGGCGCAAGTTCATCGGCGACGTGCCGGTCGCGCAGTGGCGCCTGCGCCGGCAGCTGGAGATGCGACTCTTCGATCGCCTGCAGCCCACCACCCTGGAGCAGGAGCAGCGTCGGATCCTCGAGTATCTGCGTCGCCTCGGGTTCATCGAGGCAGCGGTCGGGGCACCGTGGATCGAGGCCGAGGGTGACTCACGCTGGGTGTCGGTGGTCTTCCCGGTGGAAGCGGGGGTACGCACCCGTTTCAAGGTGCGGGGCAACCGTGCCCTATCCGACGACGAGGTCCTGGAGGCGTGCGATCTGGCGCGACGCAGTAACCTGGATGAGGCGACCCGGCGCGACATGGCGGCCGGCGTGGCGGCCGCCTACCGCGCGCTCGGGTACGACCAGGCGGAGGCGAAAATCTCGCCTCCGCGAGCGACGCGAGAGGCCGGCGAGCAGAAGGTGGTGGTGCATGTCCACCAGGGGAAGCGGCGGGCAGTCGTGGCGATCCACGTGGAGATCGACGGTGAGATCGATGCCGATGCCGAGCGCGACGTCA
>JASFUG010000159.1:0-7106 GCA_050050395.1 Nitrospirota bacterium | reverse complement strand
TGATAGCGCATGCGTGAACGTCGCCCGGCGCGGGCCATCGCCTCGCGGTACTCCGTGTCGGCCACGTGCACCGTCGCCGCGGGAAAGTCGGGCAGGCCGCCCGCGTGGTCGCGATCCAGATGGGTGAGCACGATGTGGCGCACGTCGGTGCGGCGAAATCCGAGACGCTCCACCTGGTTCGCCGCCGCCTCCCTCGGGTCGCACACCGGCCGAAGCAGGAGCTTGTAGGTCACGCCGAAGCGCCGGTAGGGGTGCGCCACGTCCTGGAGCCCCAGGCCGGTGTCCACCAGGACCAGCCCGGCGTCCGTCTCCACGACGAGGCAGTGGCAGATGAACCGGGTGTACAGTGGTCCGCAGCGCGGGCCCCACAACAGGTTGCCGCCGATCGGACAGAAGGTCGCGCAGTTGAGATGGTGGACGCGCATCCGGCCAGGCCGCGGTGTTCGCCTCTCACCACCGTTCACCGAAGGGGCGCAGGTCGAGCTCGAAGGTCCACGCCTGGGCCGGTTGCTGGGTGAGGAAGTAGACCGACTCGGCGACGTCCGTGGGCTCCATGAAGAACTCGGCGGGCCGGTCGGCCATCTGCTGCCGGGTCCGGGGGAGGTTGAGGATGCCATCGAGGATCACGTACGAGACATGGATCCGCTCCGGTCCCAGGTGGCGCGCCAGGGATTGGGCGAGGGAGCGCTGGGCGGCCTTCGCGGAGGCGAACGGGGCGAAGTTGGCGCCGCCTTTGATCGATGCCGTCGCGCCGATGACCACGATGCTCCCGCCGCCCGCGGCGCGCAGGTCGGGCAGCACCTCCTTGACGGCGAGGAACAGGCCGCGCGCATTGACCTCCCATGCGGCCTGGAATTCGTCCAGGGTCGCATTGTCGATGTTGGTGAACGCCCCGGCCCCCGCGTTGTAGACCAGCACGTCCACGGGCCCGAGACCGGCACGGATCTCCGCGAAGGCCCGTTGCGGTGCCTCCGGTTCCCGCACGTCGTAGTGATACGGCGCCGCCCCGTCGATCTCCGCCGCCAGGGTCGCCAGGCGCCGCTCGTCGCGTGCGCACAGGGCGACCCGGTAGCCACCGGCGGCAAACCGCCGTGCGATCGCGGCACCGTTACCAGGGCCGGCCCCGAGCACTGCGCAGACGCCGCGGGTCATCGGTCGAGCTCCTCGCATGTCTTGCTCGTTCGAGCCATGTCACGTCTCCTCAGCGGATCAATCCCGGCGTGTGGAGTCACGGTGGCGTCTCCCAGCGGTGGTCGATCCTACCGCATCCCGCCGCCGTGCTGGAGATTCACGGCAGGAAACGGTCCCGTTCCTCCGGTGTCGGCATCCGGCACGCGTCGCGCTTGCCGAAGAACCGGTAGCGGCGGCGGGCGATACGGTCGTAGAGCCAGTCCCGCACGGGTCGCGGGACCCAACGCAACACCGCGGCGGTCCTGTAGATGCCACCCAGCCCGGTGGCGATGGTGAGGACCGCGTCGGAGCGCTCCCGGGCCCCCGAGCCGTCGACGAAGACGATCGACCACAGAGCCGGATCCGCTGCCTTCGGTGTCACGCCCATGGCGGCCGCGGTCTCACCCTGCAATGGCGCGAAGCGATAACGCGCGTGACGGTCGCGTGCGATCACCCAGTCCACGAAGCGGTTGCACAGGCCACAGACCCCGTCGAAGAACACGATCGGGCCGTCACCCTCGATGTGCGCGTCGGGCGGTGTGGACCCCATCACCCCCTATACCGGCTCACCGGGGACACGGCCACCGAGGCGCTGACCGTTGGGCGCCGCCGCGTGGCGACCGGCTTAGTCGCCGAAGCAAGTGCCGACCAGCTTCGCCGACTCGATCAGCGGATGGTCGGTCGGGACGAGCTTCTTCTTCCCGGCCACCTCCTCCAGAGGCACCGGCACGATCTCCTGATTGCGGATCGCCAACAGGTAGCCGTATTGCCCTTCATGCACGAGCTTGGCACAGGTGGCGCCCAGGCGGGTGGCGAGGACCCGGTCCGTCGCCGACGGTGTGCCGCCCCGCTGTAGATGGCCGAGGATCGTCAGGCGCGACTCCTGGCCGGTCAGTTTCTCGAGCTCCTGGGTCAGGGCGATGGTGTGGCCGACGTGCGCCTCGTGGAACTTGCGCAGCTTGCCGGAGGCATGCTCCTTCTCGGACTTTCCCTTGGCCGCCTTCTTTTGCCGCGCGAGGTTGGCCACGGTCGCCGCGTCGGAGACCGACATGGCGCCCTCGGCGACGACCACGATGCTGAACCGCTTGCCGCGGCGCGCGCGCTCGCGGATGGCCTCGGCCACGCGCTCCGGATCGTAGGGGATCTCGGGGATGAGGATGGCGTCGGCGCCGCCGGCGGTCCCCGCCTCCAGCGCGAGCCAGCCGGCTCGATGGCCCATGACCTCCACCACGATGACCCGATCGTGGCTGGTCGCCGTGGAGTGGAGGCGATCGACCGCCTCGGTGGCGATCCCGACGGCGGTGTCGAAACCGAACGACACGTCGGTCATCGCGATGTCGTTGTCGATCGTCTTGGGCAAGGTGACGATGTTCAGCCCCGCCTCCTTGAGGCGCAGGGCGTTCTTCTGGGTGCCCCCGCCGCCGAGGCAGACCAAGGCGTCGAGGCGGTGGCGGTGGTAGTTCTCGACGATCACCTCGGTCATGTCGCGCACCTCGCCGTTGATCGCCATGCGGTGTGGCTTGTCGCGGCTCGTGCCGAGGATGGTGCCGCCGTTGGTGAGGATGCCGGACAGCGTGCCGTTGTCGAGGTCCATGGTCCGGTTCTCGACCAGGCCGCGGAACCCGTTGATGAACCCGATGAGGCGCATCTTGAAGGCGCCGTTCCCCGCCTTGCCGACGGCCCGGATCGCCGCGTTGAGCCCGGGGCAATCACCCCCGCTGGTGAGGATTCCGACCTGCTGTGTCATTCGTGGTGCCCTCTCGTCGTGTGTGGTGCGTCAAACAGTACTCTCCCCTTCGGACGGACCAGTAGACCAGCACAGCCGCAACTTGGCGTGGCCGGGGACGCGACCGTTTCATTCGCACCCGCATCGCCGTGCGTCCGAGACCGTTCACCCCGTGACGCGACCCTCCCACCGACGCGTTACCCGCCGCTTCGCCCCGGCGGCACGTTCGCCCGCAGGTGCCGGCCGTTGACCAGCAGGTAACCCAGGAGGAGGGCGAAGCATGCCAGGACGAAGAGCTTGTTGATGAGCCAGTTGGTGCGCCAGATCGTCCACTGCGGCGCCGAGAAGAACAGCGCCAGCTTGGTGACGACGATGGCGATCTCGACCAGCGACACGGCCATGGCGAGGGGGTAGGTGTAGCGTCGCCAGTGAAGCAACGCCCAGCCCAGCCAGAGATGCACCGCCCACCACAGGTCCCACAGGACGTAGGTCGTGACCGGCGCCCCCTCTGCGAGGGCGTAGCCAAACGGGAACAAGTACTTGATGGTCACGGTCCACGCAGCCAGCACGTACAGGAAGTGGCCGAGGAAGGCGATCATGGAGGGTGGCCGGCTCACGCGAGGCGCCGGGCCGCATCGCCGGTGTAGGCGGCGATCGGCACGCCGTTGGGACAGGCGCGCGCGCAGGCCTGATGAACACAGGTGGAGCACAGGCGCGCGCCAGCGCCGAGCGCGGCGTACTCGCTGCTCGCGAGCATCGGGTCCCGGTAGTCCACGGCGTACATCCGGGTACGCAGCACCTCGGCAATCTCCACACCCTCCGGACAACTCGCCACGCACACGCTGCAGCCCGGCTGACAATAGCTCGCACCGTGCATGCGCGCGTAGGTCGCGAGCAGGTGTAGGTCCGCCTGGCTGACCCGTTGGCCGCCCGAGGCACCGACGTACTCGTCGATCTCCGCCGCGCTGGTCATGGAGATCACCAGGGCATCCACCAGGGGGCTGGCCAGCACCCAGCGAAACGCCGCCTGGGCGAAGGTCGCGTCGCCCCACTCGAAGGGTCTCATGTCGTTGAGCCGTGCCCCCATGAGGGTCTTCATCGCCACCACCCCCACGTCCTTCGCCTTGGCCCTGGCGAGGACCCGCGGCAGCCCCGGCTGCAGGGCGACGAAGTGGAAGGCGTGGCGCAGCTGGTCATAGAAGCTCGGGTCCTGGGCGAAGTTGTAGGCCACCAGGATGACGTCGACCAAATCCGCATCGAGGGCGTAATCGAGGCACTCCACCAGGTGGCTGCCGTGGCCGGACATGCCACGGAAACGGATCTTGCCCTGGCGTCTGGCGAGGTCGGTGAACTCCCGCCACTCCTCGTTCTGCATGCGCGCCACGTCGTTCACCGCGTGGTTGAAGTAGACGTCGACGTGGTCGGTGGACAGACGGCGCAGGCTTCCCTCCAGGGCGCGCATCATGTCGGTACGGCGCTCCTGGGCGCCGGCCTTGGTCTTGGTCGCCAGGATCACCTCGTGGCGCCGGCCGGCGAGGGCCTCGCCGATGGCGCTCTCGGCGTTGCTGCCGCGATAGCTCTCGGCGGTATCGAAGTAGTTCACCCCGCGCGCCAGGGCGTGGCGCACCAGCGCCGGATCCGACGAGCTGGCCGAGCCGAATGAGATGTCGGAGATCTTCAACCCCGTGCGCCCGAGGGGCACGTAGCGCTGGATGCGGTCCGCCGGGGCCGGCGGACCCTGGCTCGCCTCCACCATGCCGGCGACGCCCCACGCCGCGGCGCCCACGCCAAACCGCAGGAAATTGCGCCGGTTCATGACCGCACCATACCCGATCCGCCTCCGGTACGGAGCCGCCCCTCAGGCCAACGCGGCTGACCATCTCTATAAGGAAAACAGGAAAGGGGGCAGGAAAGCAGGAAATCTCTTTCCAGGTCCCGCCGCTCCCTTCCTGCTGTTTTTCCTGTGTTCCTTATGAAGTGCTTCCACGAGCTTGCGCCGCGGTTGGGGTGTCAGCGCCTTCCCCGCAGATCGACGGGTGATTATTGTCGCGCGCAGCGATCGCCGGGGTCTCCCGATCCCGGCGAAGGAGGATGCGGTGTCCACGGTGATCGAGGCCCTGGAGGTGGAGAAGCGCTTCGCAGGCGCCGTGGCGGTGGACCGTCTCTCGTTCCGCGTCGCGGCCGGGGAGTGCGTCGGCTTTCTCGGCCCGAACGGCGCGGGCAAGACCACCACCATCAAGATGCTGTGCGGTCAGGTGCCTGTCGATCGCGGCGCGATCCGGGTACGTGGCCTGGACATCGGGCGCCACCCCCGGGCGGTGAAGGCGCGACTCGGCATCTGCCCACAGGAGGACAATCTCGACACCGACTTCCGCGTGCGCGACAACCTCCTCCTGTACGCTACCTACTTCGGCGTCCCGCGGGAGATCGCCGCCCCCCGCGCTGCCGAGTGGCTGCGCTTCGTACGCCTGTGGGAGCGGCGCGACGCGGAGATCCGCGCCCTTTCGGGGGGCATGCGCCGTGCCCTGCTGCTGGCCCGCAGCCTGATGAACCAGCCAGACATCCTGGTTCTGGACGAGCCCACCACCGGTCTCGATCCCCAGGCGCGCCATCAGGTATGGAACGCGATCGATGAGCTCAAGGGGCGCGGCGTCACCCTGCTGCTCACCACCCACTACATGGACGAGGCGGAACGGCTCTGCGACCGGCTGCTGATCGTGGACCGCGGGCGCCTGATCGCCGAAGGGCCACCGGCGCGCCTCATAGAGGAGCGGGTGGGTCGCGACGTGGTGGAGGCGTGGGGCGATGCCGCGGCCCTGGGCCGGCTCACGGACGGCTTCGCGGGCGAGTGGGAACGTGCCGGGCGGCGTGTCTGTCTGTTCACCGACCGAACGGGGGTGCGGCCGCTCCTGGAGCGCGCCGAGTCGACCACCGGAATCGAGCGCGTCCTCCATCGCCCCGCCAACCTGGAAGACGTCTTCCTGCGCCTCGCCGGGCGGGAGCTGCGCGATTGACCGCCGGCCCGCGAGGGCCGCTTTGCCCCGATCGTCCGATGTGGTCCCCCCGCACCCTCGCCTCCCTGCGTCTCGCCGCCCCCTCGTGGCGGGCGTGGCGGGTGTGGCGGCGCTACGGTCGCCAGGGCCTGCGCCACTGGCACACCATCGTCGTGCCGCCCCTCCTGGAGCCCCTCCTCTACCTGGCCGCGTTCGGTGCCGGCGTCGGGCGGTTGATCACCGACCTGGAGTACGGCGGTGTCCCGGTGACCTACGCGCGCTACATCGCCCCGGCCCTGGTGGTGGTGGCGGCGATGTATGGCAGCTTCTTCGAGACCAGCTACAGCAGCTTCGTGCGCATGTTCTACCAGAAGATCTGGGACGCCATGACCGCGACCCCCCTGTCCCTCGGAGACATCCTGCTGGGGGAGGTCCTGTGGGGTACGACGCGCGGCATGGTGGGGGCCGTCGCGGTGCTGGTGGTGGTCGCCGCCCTCGGCCTGGTCCCCCTCGCCGCGGCGGGGCCCTTGCTCCTGGCGGCGGCGACCACCGCCCTGCTGTTCGCCACCCTCGGCCTCCTGTGCACCGCGGCCCTGCCCACCATCGACTCGTTCAACTACCCGATCTTCCTCTTCGTGGTGCCCATGTTCCTGTTTGGTGAGACCTTCTTCCCGGTGGCGGTGCTGCCGGCGTGGGCGGGACGCATCGCCGCATGGACGCCCCTCTATCACGTGATGGCCATGGCGCGACCCGCGGCGTTTGGCACCGCCGTCCTCGGCGACTACTGGCACCTGGCCGCCTGGCTCGTCGCCACGCCGCCCCTGCTCCTTGCCACCCACCTGTTCATGGCCCGCCGCCTGATCCAGTGAGCCGCGCCAGGCTCGTCGTGCGGCGCAGGGGCGGTGGGTGCGCTAAGCTGTTATTCGTGGTTTTTTTTGGAGAGGTCGTGATGCACCGTAATTCTTCATTCGATCAGTCACCGGTCGGCGTGTTCCCCGCGTTTCAGCGCACGTCGCGAAGGCGCGAGCGGAAGCGCGCGAGCGGGTGGGCCGCCCTGTGTATCTGGATGGTGGCGGCGGCGGTGGTCGCCGGTTGCGCGACCTACGGCGAGCGGGTGGCGCCGATCCCCTTGCCCGAGGCCCAGGCGGACCACGTGGAGGTGGCGGGGGTGAAGCTGGTCGCCCGGCCGTACGTCGATAAGCGCGAGGCGAAGGAAG
>JASFUG010000158.1:0-7158 GCA_050050395.1 Nitrospirota bacterium | reverse complement strand
CGCTTGGGTGTCTCGTCGACCTCCGGGTCGATCGCCGCCTCAGGCAAGGGCTGGACTGCCATGCCATTCCTCCTCCTCTTCCTTTGCTCCACCGTTGACGACATGGCTGCCATCGTAGGACCACCTCCTCGCCCTCAACACTAATTTCCGGAGGGTCGGTGTCTCACGATCATTGGCACAGAGGGCGAGCCGATGACCCGCGCCGAGGCAAGCCTGTTCTTCCGCCTGATCAGCTATCGCTACCAACGCGGCTCGATCCTCATCACGACCAACAAGGGCATCAAGGATTGGCCGGAGCTGCTGGCCGGAGACGAGGTGCTGACCGCAGCCATTCTCGACCGGCTGCTGCACCACAGCCACGTGCTCAACATCAAGGGACGAAGCTACCGGCTCCGGGATCTGGAGCAGGCGGTGAGTCTACGCCAATGAGACGCGCCGCGCCCGGCCTCCTGCGTTCGCCCTACGGGCTCACTTCGGAGGCCGGGCGCCCCAACAATCCGCAGCTCTCCTTCAACCGGTGCGTAATAGTGGACGTCGCGTTAGCGCGCAAAACTGGATGTCGCTGGACACCTGTTGCGGGGCCAGAGGGCGAGCTTCAGCCCCGGCTGGAGATCGAAGAAGGCGACGGCACCGTGGTCGAACCCCTGGCCTACGATGCCCTCCGTGGGCAGACCGAGGCCGTCACGGTAGAAGCGCAGCGCCCGCTCCAGGTCGTCCACGCCGAGAGTGATCACGGTGATGCGCGGCTTCATGGTGCTCCCCTCCGCGCTAACGCTTCGTCTGTCTCGCACGGTAGATCGTGATTGGCAGGCCGATCAGCGCGGCGATGGCCACGGCCGGCAGCAGCGAGCTGACCATCGCCAGGTAGAAGTACGGCTCCAGAGCGCGGAAGACCAGGTAGTCGACGACGCGAAACAGCACGGCGGTGGTCACGGCGGCGCCGAGGACAGCGGGACCGTAGCGCTTCACGAAGAGGTGCCAGATCAGCGACGACGACGATGCGATCAGGACGAACCCGCTGGCCGATGTCGGTGGGTGTTGCATCCGCTTGCTCCGTTCCGTCCGAGCCCCATGGTGCACCCTCTCACACCACGCGCGATACCCGGCCTGCCCGGACGGTGACGACATACGCACCGCCAAAGACATGCCCGAACCCCAAGGGATTCAACCGGGTGGATGACTGGAGACGCGCACTGCCGTCTTCGTCTCCTTGGTGTCCTTCGTGGCTCGACGACTCCGCGTCCGGTGCATCTCTCTGCGGTGAAAACCCGGGCCTGTCCACGGAGTTCGCCGGTGCTGAAGCCCCGCCCAGCCGCTTCGGCGCTCGGCGAATCATCCGCGTTGCGATCGACCCGCCCCGGCAGGTCACCCTGGATCAGCCGCCGATGCAGGACATGGACTCGCCGCGCAGGGTGAGGCGGCGGGCGTGGGCCTCGAAGCCGTCGCGCTGGCGGTGGGCGACCACGTCGGCCAGGGCGGTGGCGATCTCGTCGTCGCCCGCACCGCCGCGCACCAGGGCCTTGAGGTCGAGCACCCCGTCACCGTACAGGCAGTTCTGCAACGCACCACGCGCGGTGATGCGCAGGCGGTTGCAGGTGGCGCAAAACTCGCGGCTGTGGCCGGCGATGATGCCGACGCGGCCGATGAAGCCGGGTACCGTGTAGAGCCGCGCCGTGGCGCCGGTCTCGGGCAGCGGGGTGATCCCCGGGTAGGCGGCGCGCAGGCGGGCAAGGATGTGATCCGCGGTCCAGCTTGCGTGGGTCACGGTGCCACCGACGAAGTCCATGGTCTCGATGAAACGCACGTCGAGGGCTCGCTCACGCGCCAGGCCGGCGAGGGCCGGGATCTCGTCGTCGTTGCGGCCCGGCGCGACCACCGTGTTGACCTTCACCCGGATTGGCGTGTCGAGGAGGGAGCCGAGGGTCGCGAGGACCGCATCCAGGGCGTCGGCGTGGGCGATATCGCGGAACCGCTCGCGGTCAAGCGTGTCGAGGCTCAGGTTGACCGCGTCGACGCCGATCGCCGCGAGCTCCGCCACCCGCGGCGCTATCCCGACGCCATTGGTGGTGATCGCCAGGGTGTGCAAATCATCGATGGCACGCAGGGTGCGGAGAAAGGGAACCAGCCCGCGACGCACGAACGGCTCACCGCCGGTCACCCGGACCTTGCGCACGCCGAGACCGACGCAGATACGGACCAGCCGCGCCGCCTCCTCCCACGACAGGATCTCGGAGCGCGGCACGAACTCGCCCCCCTGCGGGGGCATGCAGTAGGAGCAGCGCAGATTGCAGCGGTCGGTGACCGACAGCCGCAGGTAGGTGACCGGCCGGCCGTGGTTGTCGACCAGGGGGGGACACGTCCGGTCCGCGTGGGTCGCCGGCGGTCGCGCCTGCGCGATCTGCTGCAACATCCTTCACCCCTTTCCAAACACGGGAGGCGGGGCCGTTTCCAGCCACACCCTGTCGGCCTCGGACCGTATTCCGGCGGAGGTCTTCCCCGGAAACGTAGGTCGGTCGGCTCGGAGCGACGGTCTTGGTGGGAGGTTACCCCCTGGTATCGGTTGAGAGCCAGCCCGACGAGCAACGCTTCGGCCAGACGGCCGCGGCGGCCGCCCAGGTGCCTCGACCGGCCGCCGCGTCTACCCTCCGCCGGTGGCGTCGGCCTCGCCGCGCGGGACCGCGGCCAGCCATCCCGTCAGCCCCCGATCCCCTCGTCAAACCGCCAGCGACCCGTCCGGTCAGGAGCGGCGAGGGCCGCCTCTAGCCGCCGCAGGTACTCCTTGCGCGACATCTCGGCCACGCCGAGGCTGGCAAGGTGGGGTGTCGGTAGCTGGCAGTCGATGAAGTGGAAATGCCACGCCTCCAGCTGCCGGGCAAGGTGGACGAGCGCCACCTTGGAGGCATCGGACACGCGGCTGAACATCGACTCCCCGAAGAAGGCACCGCCGAGGGCGATCCCGTAGAGGCCCCCCGCGAGATCGCCCCCCTGCCAGCATTCGATCGAGTGCGCGACCCCGCGGTGGTACAAGGTCGAGTACGCCTCGATCATGGCGCCGACGATCCAGGTGCCGCCGTCCGGGTCGTTGCGGCGCGGTGCGGCACACCCCTCCATCACCGCGCGGAAGCAGGTATCGGTGGTCACGTGGAAGCCGCCGTTGCGCAGCCGCTTGGCGAGGCTCCGGGTGATATGCACGCGGCCCGGGAAGAGCACGGCGCGCGGCTCGGGAGACCACCAGAGGACCGGCTGACCTTCGTTGAACCACGGAAAGATGCCGCGGCGGTACGCGGAGATGAGGCGCTCGACCCGCAGGTCCCCGCCCACGGCGACCAGCCCTTCCGGGGTGGCGAGACGCGGGTCCGGGAACCGAAAGTCGACCGTGTCCTCGGCGAGGAAAAACATAGCAAGTAACTATGATACCTAAGTTTATGTCCGGCAAGCTCCGCTCGCTGGTACGCGCTTCCACACCGCAGGTCCCTCGTCCGACCGACAGGCCCGGCCCGGGCGCGCCCACCGTGGCCACGGGAGCGGCGCCGTGACGATGCGTCCGGGACGCCGGGAAGGCCACCTTTTCGGGGGCACGGGCCACGGGTAACTGCACCCACGTCGGTCCACACCTTCGGGTCATGCTTGCCTCTCCGCCGCCCGTGGGGTGAGATGCCCGCCTCCTTACCCGCGCGCCCTGGAGCCCTCGATGCATTACACCCGCTACTTGCTGAACACCGTTCGCGAGACCCCCTCGGAGGCGGAGGTGGTGAGCCACCGGCTGATGTTGCGCGCCGGCATGATCCACAAGGTCGCCGCCGGGATCTATACGTACCTGCCCCTCGCCCTCCGCACTCTCAAGCGGATCTCCGACATCGTCCGGGAGGAGATGAACGCGGCAGGCGCCCAGGAGTTGCTGATGCCGGCGGTCCAGCCAGCCGAGCTATGGCAAGAGAGTGGCCGCTGGACCCAATACGGCAAGGAGCTGTTGCGCCTTCAGGACCGGCACCAGCGGGATTTTTGCCTCGGCCCGACCCACGAGGAGGTGATCACCGACATCGTCCGCAGTCAGATCCGCTCCTGGCGGCAGCTACCGGTCAACCTCTACCAGATCCAGTCCAAGTTCCGTGACGAGATCCGTCCGCGCTTCGGCCTGATGCGTGGCCGCGAGTTCATCATGAAGGACGCGTACTCCTTCGATCGAGACGACACGGCGGCGTCGGACACCTACGAGGGCATGCACCGCGCCTACTCCAACATCTTCCGGCGCTGCGGCCTGCGCTTTCGTGCCGTGGAGGCGGACACCGGCGCCATCGGCGGTTCCTTCTCCCACGAGTTCATGGTCCTGGCCGACAGTGGCGAGGACGCGGTGCTGTCGTGCGACGCGTGCGAGTACGCCGCCAACCAGGAGAAGGCGACCACCCGCAGGCCGGAGGCGGAGCCGGCGGCGAACGACTCGCCCTACGAGGCGGTCTCCACGCCGGGCAAGACCGCCGTCGACGAGGTCGCGGCGTTCCTCGATGTGGCTCCGAGCGCCCTGGCAAAGACCCTCATCTACCGTGCCGACGACCGGCTCGTGGCAGTCCTGGTACGCGGCGACCACGCGGTCAACGAGATCAAGCTCGGCAACACCCTGGGCGCGACCGAGCTGCTCCTGGCGGACGACGCCGAGGTACAGGCCGTGACCGGCGCCCCGTGCGGCTTCGCCGGGCCGGTAGGTCTGCGAGGGGTTGCGATCTGGGCCGACCATGCGGTCGCGGCCATGACTAGCGCCGTGGTCGGCGCCAACGCGGCGGATACCCACCTGCGCGGCGTGCGCCCAGGACGCGACTTCACCATCGACCGGGTGGCGGACCTGCGGAATGCCGAAGATGGCGACGGCTGCCCGCGCTGCACCGGCGCTCTGCAGCTCACCCGCGGCATCGAGGTCGGGCACATCTTCAAACTCGGCACCAAGTACTCGCAGGCCATGGGCGCCACCTACCTCAACGAGGAGGGCAACGCCCTGCCGATCGTCATGGGGTGTTACGGGATCGGCATCGGCCGCACCATGGCGGCGAGCATCGAGCAAAACAACGATGCGGACGGGATCATCTGGCCGGCACCCATCGCCCCCTTCCCAGTCGAGATCCTCCTGGTGCGCGAGAACGACGGGGCGTCGCAGGGAGCCGCGACCACCCTGGAGGTCGCCTTGACCGCGGCTGGCCTGGAGCCACTGGTGGACGATCGTGCCGAGAGACCGGGGGTGAAGTTCAAGGACGCGGATCTCCTAGGCCTACCGTACTGCGTCACCGTGGGGCCGCGCGGGCTGGCGGACGGCAAGGTGGAAATCAAGGAGCGGCGGAGCGGCACACGCCATGACGTGGCGGTGGACGAGGCTGTGGTGTGGCTTACTGAGCGCCTGGCGGTTGAGATGTCCGGGACCTAGGGACGCTCGCCGGCCGGACGGCGACGGACCGCAGCCAATCATCGATCCGGGGAGGCCATCATGGGTCCATTTCAGTTGCGGATGCTGTTCACCAGTGACGACGTGCAGATTCAGGCAGCGTCCCAGGTCCTGGCCACGCACAGCGGCAGGAGCCTCGAAGAGTCCTCCGATGCCATCCACAACGTGATCGATGGCGAGCTGCGGATCTTCGAGTTTCCCGATGAGCCCTCCGCCCAGGCATGCGCCGAGGCACTCGGGCGCCTGGGTCTCATCACCAAGGTAACGCCCAAACGTTGACCCGATAGACGGCGTCCGATCAGCGGGGGGTGACCCGTATCGGGAGACGGGCGTCCTCACCCGCGTGGACGGTGGCGGCGCACCCCTTCGACGTGGGAATTCGCCGGCCTACCCCCATCAGGGCCGACATCGCGCGGCGCGTGCGTCGCGACCGCGCATCCCGTCGTGAGGGAACGCCTCCTCTCGTGCCGGATTCTGCCGATATCCCCACGTACCGAGGGGATTTCTTCGGCCATCCCCGGCCCGTCCTGCAAATCTCGCGGGGCGGACCACCGAGCATCTGAGCACTCCCGGTGAATGCCCACCCCACGCCGCGACGCCATCTGAACCTCGCCATCCAGGTCAAGCTCGCCCTGGCCTTCGGCTTAATCTGGATCGCCCTGGGGCCGCTGTCGGCGTACATCACCTACCACTCCGTCTACAGCGACCTGTTCGCCGCCGAGGCGCGGCGCCTCGCCGCGGACCAGCGGATTGTTGCCGGTCTCCTGGAAAATCGCCGGCAATCGTTACAGGAGAACATCCAGTTTCTGGCCCAGAACCGCACCCTGCGCCTCTTCCTCCTCGCGCGCCAGTTGGCGGAACGTGGCAATCCAGGCGTGGCTGGCGGTGCCTACACCGAGGTGGCCGTCGCGGAGGAGCTAGAGCCGTTTACTGGTGATCGCAGGAGGCGTTGGTTGCGTGTCACGAACCCGGCTGGAAACGTATTGCTGGAGGCGGGCACGGCGCCGGTGAAGGCGATGCGCACCGTGCCCAAACCGTGGCTCCTTCGTCACGCCGGGAGCACGTGGACACGGGTCACCGGCGTCCCGGCCCTCACTGTGGCGGCTCCGGTCTATTCCGCCACGGAGTCGGACCTCATGCTCGGCTACGTGGTCGCGATCGAACCGATTGACCGGAACTTGATCCGTTGGCTGAAGGACAGCACTGGCCTGGATTACGCGATCACCGAGCCCGATGGATCGGTCCTCCTCAGCACCACATCGGCCCTGGCCAAACGAGTGGTATTACCCGAGGGCGGCATCCACGGCTTGGCCATCCAGCGGGGAGATCTCCTGATCTCCGGAACCGAGGAGGCGGCCGCAGGCATCACCTTCATCTCGGCGACCTCTGCCCTGCCCCTGAAGCGCAGTGCTGGCGAGGAAGCACTCCGTGTCGTCCTCACGACCGGTTCCCTCGGCCTACTACCACTGACCGTAATGTTCCTGGCCGGCCGGCACCTTGTGCGGCCCCTGACCGCCCTGACGGACAAGATGGCCGCGTATACGGGCCACTCCCCCACCAGCCTGCCGCGGGACCAGGTCGCCGCCATTGAGGCGACGTTCGAGGAAATGGCGGCCGTCATCTCGGACCGCGAGGCCCAACTGTCCGAGACCGCCAACCGCCTACAGGCGATCTCCGCGACGGCCCTCGATGCTCAGATTACCATCGATCAACACGGGCGGCTCCTCTCG
>JASFUG010000157.1:0-7219 GCA_050050395.1 Nitrospirota bacterium | reverse complement strand
CAGGAGCAGATGAACGAGACACACCGGGATCTGGACACACCAGGCTTGTTCGCGACACGACGGGGGCGGCCACCGAGAATGTTCGAGATCTGCACAATGAGGATGGCGAATACGAGTTTCCCGTAGACAATGATCGTTGTCTGAACGTGGGACTGGAGCCGATTGCGCCGGGTAGTGGGATCATGGAAGAGGTTGCGGAAATGCTTATCCCGAGTTGGCCGATCGCTCACCGCTTCGGAGAAGGGCGCGTGACCATTTTATGGTCCTGGTGCAAGAGCAATGAGCGGTCGTCTGGCACGTAACGCCGTCGCCAACGTCCTGCAGACGCTGGCCGGGGCGGGCCTCCTGTTTGCGCTCTACCGGTACATCAATAAAACGCTAGGGGTGGAGCAACTGGGCGTGTGGTCGGTGGTGCTGGCCACCGTCTCGGCCTCGCGGCTGGCGGATATGGGGCTGAGTACCGGGGTAATTCGTTTCGTCGCCCGCGATCGGGCGCGTGGCGAGCTCGATCGTGCGAGCCGGGTGATTGACACCGCCAACTTGACCCTGATGGCCTCAGTGGGGGCCGTGCTGCCGCTGCTCCATCCGCTTCTCGCGAAGCTGCTGCCGCACCTATTCGATGCCGTCCATTTGGTGCAGGCGCAGGAGATCCTGCCCTATGCACTTGTGTCGCTGTGGTTGACGATCATTGCCACCGTGTACCAGGGTGGGCTCGATGGTTGCCAGCGCATGGAACTGCGCGCCGGGCTTGTGGTTGCCGGGCAGGCGCTCCTACTGGCGTTCGCGTTTTGGTTGGTGCCGCGGTACGGGCTCGTGGGTTTGGCCTGGGCGCAAATCGCGCAGGGCCTGTTTTTAAGTGTCACTGGCCGGCTCTTGCTGCGCCGCGCACTGCCGCACTTGCCGTGGCTGCCACGGCGCTGGTGCTGGGGCGTACTGCGGGAGATGCTGGGTTATGGGGCAAGTATACAGTTGACGACCCTTTTCATGCTCCTGTTCGATCCAGTCGCTAAGGCACTGTTGGCACGCTTCGGAGGCCCTGCCGCGGCCGGCTACTTTGAGATGGCGAACCAGGTGGTGCTCAAGGCGCGCGCCGTGATCGTCACCGGCAATCAGGCCGTCGTGCCACACGTGGCGGTGTTGGCGGAAAGTGAACCGGCCCGCCTCGCTCGTCTCTATCGTCAGAACGTGCGCGTGCTGGTCTTCATTACCCTTCCGGCGTTCGCGCTTCTCTTCGCCTGGGCCGGGGCGTTCTCATGGCTGCTGGCGGGCACGTACCAACGCGAGTTCGTCTTCCTGCTCGGACTCCTCGTGCTGGCTTGGGGGGGCAATATCTTCGACGCTCCGGCCTATTTCACAAATATGGGTACCGGCCATGTGGGCTGGAACACCCTTTCCCACGTTATCATGGGCGCGCTCAACGCCAGCCTTGGCTGGCTGCTCGGGAGCTGGTACGGGGCGCACGGAGTGGCCTTCGCCTATGCCATCGCCCTCGTCACCGGCAGCTTGGTACTGATCGCCGTCTTCCAACGCCGTCATGGGCTGGGCTGGCGCGGCGGGCTTGCTCGCGAGCACCTAGGGTTGGTCGTCGCCTGTGCCGTAGTGGTTGCCTTCGGCTGGATCGAGCCGCTACGGCCATCGACCAGCAGGCCTGCCGTGCTCGCGGCGGGGCTACTCCTGCCCCCCCTGGTGCTGGGTCTGGCGGCCTGGTTCCATCCCATGCGCCGGCAGCTTCTCGGGTGGCTCATGGCGCGGGAGGCGCGCACGTGACGAATGTTGCAACGCATGCTGATGGCGACCTTCGTGCCTTTACTCGCGTCCGTTTGACGCGGCCGGCCGCGGCGCCGGCAAGACGGACCGGTGAAGTAGCGCTTGAAGGACTGAACGAGGCGAGCGACGACGGATGAGAATTCTGGCTTTGGAGCCTCACGCGAACGGCCACCATGGGCCGTACCTAGAATGGATGGTGAACGGCCTGGCCGAACGCGGTTTCGAGGTGACGGCGGTCACGTCGCCCGAGTCGATGGCGCACCCATCCGTGCGGGCGCTCGCTCGCACGGCGCAGAACAATGCTGCCAAGCCGCCTTGTCTCGTTTCGGCTCCGGACGCCGGCCTCCCTCGGGCACGGAACGGCGGCACCGTCGACTTCGTACTACGGGAAGTCGCTTACTGGCGTCTATTCAGGGCTTGGTACAGGGCTCACGCGGACGCGGTGCGGCCCGATGCCGTTTTTCTGCCCTATCTGGATTATTGCCTCTACGCGATCGGCCTGTTCGGATCGCCGTTCGGGACGTGTCCGTGGGTTGGACTCGCGATGCGGCCTTCGTTTCACTATCGGCAGATGGGCCTCATTGCGCCGCAACCTTCGTTCGGCGCCATCAAGAAGGCGCTGTTCTTCCGCCTCCTGCATAACCGGCATCTGAGATGCTTATTGTCCATCGACGAGCCTTTGGCGAGCTATCTTGCCGACATGTCGCAATTTTCGGGTAAGGTCGTTTTTTTCCCGGAACCCGCGGAGCTAGGCCAGCTGGAAGCCCCGGAAGAGGCGAAGCGAAGGTTGGGACTCGCGTCGGACCGCAAGCTGATTCTCCTCTATGGCGCCGTTACAGCCCGTAAGGGTGTGTTCGAGCTCCTCCGGGCGTTGGCCGCGCCTGGGTTTCCACCGACGGTGGATGTACTCTTGGCCGGTAAGGTGGTGGAAGCGTCGGTCCGGGAAATGCTCGCCGAATCCTGGGTCCGGTCGCTGCACGACCAGGGGCGGCTAAAGGTCATCGATCGCTTCATCGAGCCTGGGGAGGAGCTCTCACTGTTTGCCGCGGCAGATATCGTCTGGCTGGGGTACCGGGGACATTACAATGCCAGTGGTCTCCTCGTGCAGGCGGCCAACGCCGGTCGCCCGGTATTGGCGTGCGAAGAAGGAGTTCTCGGCTGGCACACCCGGCGGTACGGTCTCGGCAAAACGGTCAATCCGCTGGATACGGCGGCAGCGGTAGCTGCGGTGCATTCATTGGTGGACCACCCGCTCGGGAAAGCGGACGAAAAGCCGCGCATGGAGGCATGGCGGCCACCCTCATTCTTTACAGCGCAAGAAACGCTAGCGAAAGTCTTGCACGGTGAATAAGTCGAGGGTGATCAAGATGGGTTACGCCGCCGATCCGGTGGCGCGGCCTGCGGGGCGACGGGTGAGCCGGAATCGGCGCATCTTGGCTATTCTCTTTGTTGTCTCATTTGCCCTGGACTTCAAGGGTTCTGTCGGCGGCTCGCCGATCCAGTACCTCATGGCGGCGTTCAACACTGCCGCATTCATGCTGCTGGCCGCGAGCTACCGCATGGCCCTGCCCCGGAGGGGGCTGGGTGCCTTCGTGTTCTGGGGGTGGGGCGCCTTCCTTCTCACCGGCACCCTCGGTGCTGTTCTCAATTCAACACCCTTTGGACAATACATCCGCATTGTCTACCCTTTCACGCTGTTCCTCGAAGGCCTCCTCGTCGCCTGGTGGACGGCAAGGGATCCACACGACGCCGGGACGATCGTCTCCGCCATGATGGTCGGAGCCGTTGTCTCCCTCTTCTACACTGTTTGGTGGGGCTTCTACTTTAGCGGTGACAGCGCGGCGGAGATCCGCTATCAAATCTTGAGTCCGCTCATCCCGCTGCTGATCGTCGTGACGGGATATGATTTGTTCTTCGCCCGTCGGCAGAGGACATCGTCGCTCGTTTTGTTGGCGATTACGCTGGGTTTGATCACCCTCTCGGTCACCCGTGGACCGGTTTTGATCGTGGGGTTTGTGGCGGGGCTAGTCATGTTGGCCGCCTTCGGAAATGCTTTGCGCTCCGCAACCATCCCGCGCCCGTTGATCCGCGCTATTGTCTGGGGCGTGTTTGTAGCTGGCATCGCCCTGACTGCGGCTATTCTGTTCAACCCTGAAGTGCTTGGGCGGTGGGCGCATCGCGGTCTGGGCGAGGCGCGTGATGTGACCTTCTGGACGCGAGTCGCGGCCATTTTAGGACAATTGCAGGCTCTCAATGCGGATCCTCTCCGCTGGTTGACCGGAAAAGGGTTCGGTAGCAGCTACCCTTGGTTATTTTCGGACTTCCCTTGGATACTTCCCTACTTGGGGGAAAGGACGGACACCTCGGTCTGGTTTCCGGGTGAATTCATGTGGATGCCGTTTTTCTACTACGGCGGTCTTTTTGTCGGGCTCATCGCGGCGCTGGTCTTGCTGGGAGGCGCGGTACGTGGTTTCCGTCTGCTTGCGACGCTCTTGAAAGCCCAGTCATGGCGCATCCCGCAGGTGCGACCTCTATGGGTTGGCGTGCTCGGGTATTTTGCCTTTCTGGGGATGGGGTTTACCGCAAATCCCTTCATATTGCGCTTGGCGGCTCTGTTCATGGGGCTGTGTCTCGGACTGATCCTCGCACAGGGCGGTTCAGCATTGCCTTCGCCAGTCGGAAGACGACGCTGAGCCACCTAATTAGGAAGCGCGGTCTGTCGCGCAACCAAGCCCCACAGGACAAGGCAGGCGATGCGGAGGACGACCTTGGACCCCAGATTAAAAGCGATCGTCGGTAGCGGCAAATGCGTCGTGGATCTTGGCTGTGGCTGCGGACAGTTGCTGATCAGTTTGGCCGACCGTTTCGAGCATCGCATCGGCTTGGACATTTCATCGCGGCGGCTGGAGGAAAGTGCGGACGGCAGAATCGATGGATGGGAGTTCCGTAAAGCGGACCTGAATGCGGAATTTCCCCTGGAAGATGGGTCGATGGATGCTGTGGTGGCGAATCAGGTCATCGAGCACATCACCGATTCGGTGCGATTTGCCCAAGAGATTCATCGCGTGCTCCGGTCTGGCGGCCGTTGCGTGATTACAACACCCAACATCCGCTATCTAAAAAATGTTGCGCACGTGTTGTTCTCGGGGTATGGGCCACGTACCGCTGGGGGGAACACCGTGGACGGCGGCTGGGACGATGGGCACCTTCATTACTTTACGCATCGGGACTTGCGAGAGCTATTCTTCCACCTGGGATTCCGCGCGGTCGAAAGTGCTGCCTTTATCGATCTCGCCGGTGCGGGCTGGCTACGGCGCAAGATGGATCGACATGCAGCGGCGTGGCCGATACGCGAGTTTCTATCTGGCAATATTCTGCTTTGGGCGGAGAAGTAGTTGATGCGCTCCTTCGTCGTCTATTGGAACAACATCCCTTCGCCCTACATGGTCGAGCGTTTCAACGCTCTCGCCGATCGCGGCACGTTTGACTTTGAGGCATGGTTCAATGATCGGAGTCACTCAGATCGCAGTTGGGATGTGGACGAGGCGAACTGGCGTTTCCGCCATCGTTATCTTCCCGCTACGCGGCTTCGTCGGCGGACCTTTCACTGGCCATTGCCGATGCTAGGCCGCCGCCCTGACGTAGTGGTAAGCCTATATGCAGAGCCTGCTTTTATCGTCGGTTGGATGCTGGCAAAATTGCGCGGAGTAAAGACTGGCTTCCGGGTGTTGATGACCCACGGGCGGTGGGTGTCGCGCCATCCCGCAAAGGAGGCACTCAAGCGGTTCCTGTTCCAGCGCGTCGATGCCATCGAAACACCCGGTGAGGATGGCAGGCAATTCGCCATGCGTTATGGCGTACCCGCCGAACGGATCTTTTTCGCCACCCATACCGTGGACGTCCGTCACTTCTATTCAATCGCTTCAGCCGCGCGTGTTCAACGTGACGCGCTACGTGCAGAGGTAGGCCTTCAAGGCACCATTTTCATCTATGTCGGGCGGCTCTTGAAGGGCAAGGGGGTTCACTACCTGCTGGAGGCATTCGAAACCGTACAACGCCAGAGCACACAACCGGTCAGCCTCTTGCTGGTCGGCGACGGGCCGGAAGAGGACCAGCTCAAGCAGTCCTGCGCAGAGCGCCACATTGCCAACGTGGTGCTCGCCGGCTTCAAGCAAAAGCCCGACTTGCCGCTCTATTATGGGCTGGCGGATGTCTTTGTCTTTCCCACATTAGACGACTGCTATGGGCTGGTCGTCGACGAGGCTATGGCCTGCTCGTTGCCCATAGTCAGCACCAGCGCAGTCGGCGAGATCCGCGACCGTATCGAGGAAGGTGTCAACGGTTACATCGTGCCGCCGGAAGATAGCGCGGCCCTTGCCAAACGTATGCTGCAGTTGATGAGAGATAGCGAGCTGCGCGCGAGTATGGGTCAGGTCTCCGCGGAGAAAATTCAGGGCCATACTCCGGAAAAGTGGGCTGAGGACTTCGAGCGGATTGTGCAAACTCTATTGACAGCGACTTCGGTATGAAACTAGCAGCACTCTGGGGGTGTGGCGTGCCACTCCCGCGGTTATCCAATGCCGCCAACGTTCCAAGCCTCGGACGGTGGCCTGCATGACTTCGACGACATGCTGGTTCTCACGCGGTAAAGCTCTGTCGCTCAGCAATTCTGTGAAGCCGCCGCGAATCCTGATGGTCGGTGCATTTCCACCGCCGGTGCACGGGATGGCGGCAGTCAATGCGGCGGTGCACGCGCAGCTGCAGAAAGCGGGTGCGGATGCGCGGGTGGTCGATCTGGCCGCATCGAGCCTTGACCGCTCGCTGTTGGCCCGAGTTGGGCGGCTGCCCAAGGTGCTGCGGGGCTTGGCTCGTCTAGCCAGGGTGGGCGGGCTACGTGGCCGTACGCTGTACATAAGCGTCTCGGGTGGACTCGGGCAGGTCTATGAGCTCGTCTTCCTGTTGTTGGCGCGACGGCGAGGCACGCGGATGTTCCTGCATCATCACAGCTTTGCCTACCTCGATGCGCCCAGCCGGCTGATGCGGTGGCTGGTTCGAGTGGCCGGCGCGGATGCCGTTCACATCACGCTGTCGCCTAGGATGGGCGAGTGTCTGAAACAGATCTACGATACAGCATGCGTTGTGCCGGTCTCTAACGCTGTTTTCTTCGTTTCCAAAGATGCAACGGTGACGGTGCGGCGAAAACTGGAAACCCTGGGTTTTCTCAGCAATATCGCGCCCGAGAAGGGGGTGTTTGAGTTTTTGGACCTGTGCGCGGCAACTCGGGACAGGGACCTTCCCGTACGTGCGCGGATAGCCGGCCCGTTTCAGGACGACGCGACCAAAACGGCGGTGCTGGACAGGCTTGGCGCGCTCTCGGAGGTGGAGTACGTGGGGCCGAGATATGGTGCCGAGAAAGATGCCTTTTATGCAGGTATCGACGTGCTCCTATTCC
>JASFUG010000156.1:0-7228 GCA_050050395.1 Nitrospirota bacterium | reverse complement strand
GCGGGACAGCGCGAGGTGTGGTCGGCCGTGCCGCCGTCGAAGAGGGGGCATCAACCCGAGCCGGCCGGCGGGATTGACCATGACCCTTGCAGCTCGAGGGACCGCAGCTATGCAGCCGGGCACCGGAACTCGCGAAGGGATAACTGGCCGCCGGTGGATTCGCGGTGGCGCTCTGTTCTGCGTTCTCCTGTGCGGCGTTGCAGCCACCATCGTGCGCGCCGAGGGGCCGTCGGCGGGGGTCACGCACGCACTGCTCATCAACGGCGGCCAGCGCCCGGCGTCGAACTTCCAGAGCCACCTCCAGCACCTGCAGGACATGGTCGACCTCCTGGAGTGGCGGGGTGTGCCGCTGGAGAACATCCATATCTTCTCCGGTGACGGGGAAGACCCCGCCCCGGACCTTGCGGTGCGCGAGGTCCGGCCGCCGCAATTCTGGTTGATCGCGGGGACACGAATAGGCAAGCGGCTGCGGCCTCGCTCCGAGGTGACCAATACCCCCGGGCTGGCGATCCCCCTGCAGCCCGCGCACAAGGCGGCGTTGAGCCAGTGGTTCGACGCGGCGCGGCGAGACCTCAATTCCGGGGATCGTCTGCTGATCTTCGTCACGGATCACGGCACCGGCAATCCCGACGAGCCGGACAATGGCGCGCTCTCCCTCTGGAACGATAAGCTCGAGGTGCGGGAGTTCAGGGAGCTGTTGCGCCGCCTGCGGTCCGGAGTGCACGTGGTGATGATCATGAGCCAGTGTTACTCGGGTACCTTCGCCAGCGTCATCGATACCGGCGGCGCCAGCGTACCGTCGGGCGACGTGTGCGGCTTTTTTTCTACAGCACGCGACCTGCCGGCGTACGGCTGCTACCCCGAGGGTCGGGATCGCGATCGCATCGGCCACGCCTTCCGCTTCATTGACGCCCTCCATCGCCGTGCCACCACGGATGCGGCCCACGAGGAGGTGCTGGTCGCTGACAACACCCCCGATGTGCCGCTGCGCACCAGCGACATCTACCTGGAGCACCTCGTAACCGAGGAGGCCCGAGCCCGAGGCGTGGAGATGGATGTCCTGGTCGATCGGATGCTTGTCGAGGCATGGAAGGATCGGGCGGCTTGGGAGCGGGAGATCCGACTCCTGGACCGAATTGGCGATACCTACGGCACCTTCAGTCCGCGCAGCATCACCGAGATCGGTGCGGCCGAGCAGGAGCTTCCCCCGGCGATCGACCGGATGAAGACGTTCGCCGACCGGTGGAAGACGGCACTGATCGCGGTCGCGGAGGAGAACGCCGGCGGTTTCGTCGCGGCGCGACCCCAGTGGCGAGAGCGGCTTGACGAGAAAGCACTGAAGCAACTCGATGCGACGGGGCGCAGGGCGCTGTTAGCGGAGGTCTTGCCGCTGCTTGCGGAGCACGCGCGTGGCGATGCCGATCTCTGGCGTCGCATCGAGACCTTGCGCGACCGCGCCGACCGTGCCGCGGCGGCGCGGTGGCGCCTGAAGATCCGCAAGGCGGCGCTGCAGCGCATGCGAACGGTTCTCGTGGGCGTTGCGGGACGTGTGCTGCTCGCGAACGGCGGCGAGGCGCCGGAGGACGGCGAACGGTGGGCCGCACAGGGCGATGCCCTCGCGGCGCTCGACCGCTGCGAGACCCTGGAACCGGGAACCCTACCCATCTCCGACCTGGCGGTAGGCCTCCCTGTCGTCGAGCCCTTCCCACCGCTGGTGGATGAGCTGCAGCTCCTGGAGGAGCTCCTCCCGTCGTGGCTGGGGGTCCGCTTTCGTCCGGTACCGAAGGCGCTACGCTCCGGTCGCCAGCTACCGGCGGGGGCGACCTGGTTGGAGGCGGTCTACCCGGATTCCCCGGCGGAGCAGGCCGGCCTCCAGGACGGGGACATCGTCCTCGGCCCGCCTGGTCATCCATTCACCGCCGCGGGACAGCTTCGTGAGTGGACGATGACCTCGCCACGCGGGGTGCCGCTGTCGCTCGCCGTCGTCCGTCCCGCGGGCGACGCGGCGCAGGACCAAACGTTCGAGATCACTCTCTCGTTGGAACCGTACCCCATCAAGTGGCCGGCGCTGCCAGGACCGCGGCAGGCAGGCGACAAGGCGCTGCCGCTGCCCGCTGAATTGAAGATGGTGGGTTCCGGCGTGCTCCCCGACCTCAGCGGGCGTCCTTACCTGCTGTTCTTCTGGGCCACCTGGTGCCAGCCTTGCAAGCAGGCTGTCCCGGAGGTGATGGCGTTCGCGGAGGACCGAGGGCTCACGGTGGTGGCGATCAGCGACGAGGCCGCCGACACCGTGGCCGCCTTTCTCGCGAAGCAGGGCGAGGGATTCGTCGACACGGTGGCCGTGGACCCGTTGCGCAAGAGCTTCATCGCCTACGGAGTGAGCGGCACCCCCACCATCCTTCTCGTCGACGAGCACGGATTGGTGCGCCACCGCCAGGTGGGATACAACCCGGCGAAAGGCCTGACCGTCAAAGGGTGGAGCTGGGCTAAACCGTGAACCGCCCGCCGGAGGTATTGAAGCGGCGCGCTTCAGTCGGCCCGAGGTGCGGAGTGATTGTAAGATGTTGTGACGTTGGTGGCGCTTGCGCTCGCGACGGTGCGAGAGCCGCGGATCGTCCTTCGGTCATCCGGCCTACGGCATGACGCGACGCCGAAACCGCACCAGCAAGGGTGATCCGATCGCGCCCGAAGCAGAGCCTCTCTTGACAGCCCCCAGCCGGTGGGCAAACTTCGCTTCCCCCCCTCGGAGGCCACTTAGCTCAGTTGGTAGAGCAGGGGACTGAAAATCCCCGTGTCCGCGGTTCAATTCCGTGAGTGGCCACCATTAACACGCGGGGGCTCGGTGCACTGGCGACGCCGGGCGCCGGCTTCGGTGTCCATAGGACGTCCAGCTTCGGCCGTCCGGGCGAATCCGCTTCTGGCCAACGTGCCGGCTCCGCCTCCGGCGTTCCGGACTACGCCGAGCCACGCTGCGCGGAGCACCATCCACACGTAGGGCGAGTGCCCGAAGGGCGATCCACCAACCGTGCCCGAGAGATGCCGGAACCGCCTGCGGCGGTCCGCCCTCCGATGCTCGGCTCTTCCCCCTCATCGAGCCTGCGAGCCTTGCCAAGGTGGCCTTGGCCGTACTACGTTGGACGTCCGACGCACCATGTCGTACGCACTGTATCGTGATCCGCACCTGGGCAAACACCTCCACCCGGCGATTCGCCGAAGCGGGGAAGTCGCACTATCGGGGTATGGATATCGAGGCGGCTCAAGATCTGCTTGCCTCTTTGGATGCGGCCACCTCCCTTCAGGATCTCAGCCCGCTCAAGAGCATCGGCCTCCACAAACTGACCGGGGATCGCAAGGGGCAGTGGGCGATGACCGTGAATGGCCCGTGGCGGATCTGTTTCCGGTTCCGCGACGGTGACGCGTACGACGTGGAGATCACCGACTACCACAAGGGGTAAATCATGTTGCCCGTGCACCCTGGACGCATCTTGAAGCGCGAGCTGGCCGCGCGCGGCCTCTCGGCGAACAAACTGGCTCTCGCATTGCGCGTGCCCTCCGGGCGAATCACCGCGATCCTCAATGCGAAGCGCGGCATCACCCCGGAGACGGCCCTGCGCCTGGGGCGTTACTTCGGGAACAGCGCGCAGTTCTGGATGAACCTCCAGACTCGTTACGACCTTGCGGTCACCGAGCAGGCCCTCGGGGAACGGATCACCGCCGAGGTCCATGAGGCGGCGTGAGCTGCCGTTTCGCCGGTCGCCGATACACACCGCTCGGCCGCCGGCCGGCGCAAGGCGCAACTGGGTCCAAGAGGCTTCTCGCGGTTTGCCGGCGTCCTTGGGCAGCAGATCTCGCAGCAGATGCCCGCAGGGCGATCGGCCATCACGCTCCCCGGAGGGCGGTGTGAATCTGAATGCCGGAACCTCCGTCGGAGTTCCGGCCTACGCCGGGTATGCGTCAAGCCGCCACGTCTGGCACGTCGAGGACCAGATGCCGTAACGCGGCGACACGCCCGACTTCTTGGAGGCATCGAGAATCTCGATCCCGACAAGACGCCCCTCCTTGTCGTAGTCGACGATGATGCCGTCAGCGACCTCGGCGCTGCTCTCGATCTCCCTTCCCGTAAGATCGACGTACAGCGCGTCCGATTGCTGATCGATCCTCACATGTATGGCAGCCTCCGGTCGTAGTAGGCGGTAATTACGTACCGATGATCCGAGTCACCTACGATAATCCGTGGCATCTTGCCGCGTTCGGGATCACATTTGACTCGTCGCCATGGGCTTACCACGGATTTGGACGCGAGATTCGAATGCGGCCACTGCGGACCGTGATCACCGCTCCCGAGCGCAACGCCTCCCCATGGTCTGCCAACAAGCGCTGCATCATGGCGATGCGCTGTGGGGCCGGGACGTCGCAAGACCGCAATGAGGCGCGCGATCGGCGAACACCAACTCGCCAAAATCCGTATCGATGGTCACCAATACGCGCTGCTCCTGCATGGCACGGCGCAATAGCTCGCGGTCGCCGGGATCCGGGCCGAGATCGCGACACTCGACGGTATCGTGTCCCCGGGAGCGCAACCACTCGGCGAGACGCCGGCCGGCGCAACGATCGATGAGGAATCTCACCCCCCCGTGACCTTCACCGCATCCAGCACATCATGGGCGATCACCGCATGGGCGTAGGCGAGGCAGGCCCGGATGTCGTCCATCTCCAGCTCGGGGTAGTCGTCCAGGATTGTCTCCGGTGTCTCGCCCTGGGCGAGTAGGCCGAGGATCAGCTCGACGGAGATCCTCATCCCCCGAATGATCGGTTTACCTGCGAAGATCTCCGGGTTCACGGTCACGCGCTGGAGTAGGTTCTGGTCGGTCATTTCATCGCCTGTCGAGATCCGTTCCCGCCTGCCTCGCTACAGAGTACCGAATGCCGCCAGATTAGGAAGTCGTGGCCCATGCCATTGTTCGCCACCGATACTCCCTGCACTTCGTAGAGGGAATGCCCGAAGGGCGATCCGCCAACACGAGACCCAAAGCCAGAGGGCGGAATCTCCTTCGGAGTTTCACCCTCCGTGGATAGTGGGAAGGGGCGTTGGGAAGGGTGATGACGCAAGGCATGTGATCCAGAAGCACCGCGCAGCCGTCGATCCAGGACGAGAGTTCCCGCCGGGCGGGGGCTTGGCGTCAGGCCTGTAATGTCTCTTTCATCCGACCCAGCTCTCTCGCCATCCGCGACGACCTCTTCGCCTCCCGGTCGATGCGCCCGACGATGCGGCTCAGGGTCGTGGGGTCTCGCTGAAAGCGGGTCGCCACCTCGACGAGGGTCGCCGCGGCCGTTGCCAGTGCGAGCCAGCCGACCACGCCCCGCGCCTGCGAGAGCTGACGAGCCCGGGACGGTCCATCGAAGTCGGTCGCGGTCACGTCGTAGTGGTCGCACACGCGGGCCACGACCACATCCAGGGTCGGTGACGGCCCCACCGTGGGCGGCCGGTCGAGTACCCGGGCCGTGAAGTCGTCGTCCGCCAGGATCCGCGAATCGTCGGAGCCCCTATGGAAATCGGCTCGGTGGCCCTCATCCATACCGGCGGTGACAAAGGCCACGTACCGTTTGCGGCTTGTCGCAATGCGCTTGGCGAAACGGCCCAGGACCCATTCGGTCGAGAGCCACGGGAGGGTCTCCAGGCCGAGGTACGCCCGGTGGCCGCTCCACGGGTACGCGTCGGGTTGCTCGACCAGACCGGCGCGCACAGGGTTGAGGTGGACGTAGCGCACGAGTCCCAGAAGGTGGGCGTCGGCATCGACGAGTAGGGCCTTGTAGCGGCCCTGAAACAGGTGGCCCCCCATCCGCTGCTGCCGGTTGATCCACCGCGTGTAGCGAAACGACAGGTTCTGCACGATCTTCGCCGGCGGCGTCTCCCCCACCTGCACCATCAGGTGGACGTGGTTGCCCCATCAGGCAGAAGCCCTGGATGCGCTGCGGAATCGGGCGACGCCCTCCTCGATCGGGCTGTAGAAGGAGAGGCGGTCCTCGGCCGTGAAGAAGACATCCTGCCCGCCATTTCCACGCAGCATCACGTGGTAGACACCGCCGGGCACATGGAGACGGGGCTTCCGGCCCATGAAAAGACGGTAGCGGTGGCCGGGCGGAAATACAAAAGCGCAGGCCTGACGCGCGCACCGGTCAGGATCCTGTCTGGCGACCGGTCACTCGCGGTCTCGGCGCCCGATCGATTTCGCGCCCGGATGGAACGATCGCTCAGTATTCTGCGAGCGTGTCGTCCGGGTAACAGTACAGCCAGCGCTCTCCCGGCTCCGCAGACGCGATGACCGGATGTCCGCTGCGTTGCGCGTGCCCGGTGGCGTGGCGGTTGGGCGAGCTGTCACAGCAGAGCGTCGCCCCGCAAGTTTGGCAGGTGCGCAGATGGACCCAGCTGTCGCCACGCTTGACGCACTCCTCGCACTCCTGGCGCTGCGCCTGCTTCACGATCTTGATGGCCTCGATATGCGCGCAACCCGATTCCTCTGTCATGGTGCTCCCTTCATTGCTCATTACCTGTTGTACGAAGGCGATCGCGATCGAATCCTCATCAACGGCCGCGGCCGCGCGCTTCATGCCGCCTGCCGGCACCCGCCCCTGCGCGACCCGACGATGGGTGCATCATTCGCCGGACTTCGACTTCTCGAGCGCGTCCTTGACGGCCTGCTCTATGTCAATCTGCTCGAGGATCTTTTGCACGTCCGTGGTGGCCTTGTCCTGGTGGGTAGTGACCGCGGAGCACTCCGCGTACCCCTCGGCGGATCGTGCTCTCCGGGACCGCCACGAGGTGGCGGAATCGGCGGGGTAGCGTTCGGGCGGCTTCATGGCGAGATCGGCCATCCGGTAGGCGAGGAGCGAGCGGCGGATCGATGCGACCGTGTGACTGTCGTCGATCTCCCAGCGGGTGGGGTCGAGCCCCATGCCGAGGGTGATCAGCCGTTCCTCGTCCGGTGACAATACCGCGATCTGCGCCTCGAGATAGTTGCTCGGCACCCGCTCTCCCGGGGAGGTGGTCAACTCGCACCACTGCCCCGTCCGCATATCGATCACCAGGAGCCCGCTGCCCCGTTCCCAGCGGTACGGCTGAACGTAGTAGTCGCCCTGGACCGCGGCCAGGTATTGCCTCGGGTGGAGCCGGTACGCCTCCGCGAGCCGGTCGTTGGCGGCCCTGGCAGGTTCGCCCACCGAGCGTTGT
>JASFUG010000155.1:0-7300 GCA_050050395.1 Nitrospirota bacterium | reverse complement strand
AGGGCGAGGAGCCCTCCATCCAGGGGGGGGGGTGAAGCCGCCCGGACATGTGCCGGGCGGCGAGGGGGGCGCGTGGCGTCCCCTTCCATATCAGGGCGGGCTTTAGCCCGCCGGACGCCGAGACCCGTTGAAAGTACGCCGTCGGCCGGTTGAAACCGGCCCTACAAATGGGCGCTATGCCCGCTAGAAAGAGCGCTGTGCCTTATTTCCGCTGATTCTCCGTGTCCCCCGTGGTGAACCCACCTTCCGGGAGACGACCGGTCACGGGCCGGCACTGGAGCGACAGCCGTACCGAGCAGAGCGGATGCATGGATACCGATGGGATCGGCGAGGTCGTTGGCCTCCGATTGCTCGCCGCAGATCGCCGGTAATCTGCTCATTCACCGCCGTCGTCTGTCCGACATCTGTGTCCATCCGTGTTCATCTGTGTTTTCCTGTCGGGGGACGACGCACTGACCTTGTGGCGAGGCGGAGGCCTGCCGGTGAAGCTCCTTCTGGTTCTGCTCCTGTTCGCGGCATCCGCCTGGGGTCAAGAACCGGCCGGATCCACTCCCGACCTGCTCGTCGTCCCCACGCCGATCGTCGGCGTCGCCCTGGACCGGGTGCGGGTATGGGCACTGCACGATGGCGAGTGGCAGGCGATTCCCTTCCAGTTCGACCGGCGCACTGCCGACGGTGACTGGGACTTCGCCCTGCACGCCTCACCCGAGGCGGCACACCGCCGCCTCACGGATCGCGACGAGCTGGTGGTCGCCAGGGCCGATCTCGGCGAGACCTCGCCGCCCGGGATGGTGCCCCCCGGCGCGCCGAAACCCATCTCCTTCGGCGTCCCCGGCGGTGGCCGGGCGTACGTCGCCATCCACGACGCCCCACCCACGACCAGCCCGCGGCGCTGGATCACCTATGACCGTGAGAGCGACGCAGTCGTCGGTCCGGGCTACCGCCTGGGGTTCGACTCCCGGCGGCCATTCGTATTCAACGAGCTGGTCTGGAGCGCGGATCCCGCCCATGAGGACTGGATCGACACCGGCAAGATCCGCGCCCGGGGCCGGCTGATCGGGAGGTTCTCTTTTGTCCGCACCCAGGACGACTTCACCAGCCGCATCACCGGGGTGATCGACGGCCCGGTCCGGACGATCGTGCGCACGGAGAACCGGGTCAACGTGGTGCTCGGCCTTCAGAGCCCCCGCGGCATCATCGATCGCATCCACACGCCCGAGCACTTCGTCATGGAGATCCTCGTCCAGCTACCGTTCAACGTCGGCTGGCTGTTCCAGGACCTGGCCGTGCGGTCGAGCCTCGACCTCCGACCGGGCGCGGGACTTACGGTGGTCTGTCCAGGCCTCCCCGCGGCGACCGTCGACGGCCGCCCGACACCCGGCGAGGAGGCCCTGATGGGCTGCCCGATGGAGGGCTTCACCATCGTCGGACCTTACGGCGCGGTGCACGGCACCCTACGCCTCGGGCCGGGCTTCGACCTCCGCCCGGAGCTCTTCTACGTGGACGACGCCCTGGATCCTGACCCGCCGGAGAGCGACCCGGGTCACTACGGCGAGACCGGGGTCACCCTGACCGGTTGGGAGGGCCTCGGTCGGGGCGACTATCGGATGCGCCTCGATCTGAGCTTCGCAGCGACCGGCGCCGGAGTTTCCCGGTAGCGGAGGCGGGCGCCGAAGGGGCAACCCATCCACGGCACCGTCGCGATGCCATGTGCGGGCGTCGGTGCGCCAGGCGCCGTGCCCCGGCGGCGAGGCTGCGGCCGTCGCCAGGGAACGCGCCATCGTGCATCTCTGACGTCCCATCCGGGACCGACTGGACGCCCGATTCGATCCTGTGAAGACACGGCGAAATGCAGCGGCTGGTTGACCAGTACGCCTTCGTGTTGTTAGCTTGATCACCCTGCCCGGGAGTGAGCTTTCCTTTAATTTCAAAGCGTTACCACCCAGCCCCTGGTAGGCACGAGCGGTACTGAGGCGTGCGGATCGCGTGCGACGCGGCTCCGCACGGTCATTTTCAGGTGTTCGCCATGTCCAATCGAGGATTACCGCGCAAACAGGGGCTCTACGACCCGCGCTTCGAACACGACGCGTGCGGCGTCGGGCTGGTCGCCGATATCAAGGGTCGGAAGTCACACCGGATCATCCAGCAGGGGCTGGAGATCCTGGACAATCTCACCCATCGCGGGGCGAGTGGCTCCGACCCGCTGACCGGCGATGGTGCCGGCATCTTGATGCAGATGCCGGACGCCTTCATGCGCAAGGTCGCGGCGGCGGAGGGCATCGAGCTGCCACCGGAGGGCCGTTACGGCGTCGGCATGGTGTTCTCGCCGATGGCAACCACCGGGGAGCGGTGTGCCCAGCTCGTCGAGCAGGTGGTAATCGAGGAGGGACAAGACTTCCTCGGCTGGCGCACGGTACCGACGGACAACGCCCACATCGGGTTCTCCGCCAAGGAGGTCGAGCCGCGCATCCGGCAATGCTTCATCGGCGCCGCGGACGGGCTGGATCAGGACGCCTTCGAACGCAAGCTGTACGTGATCCGCAAGTGGATCGAGAAGGTGGCACGCGACAACCAGATGACGGAAAACCGCGCCTTCTACATCACGTCCATGTCGGCGCGCACCCTGGTCTACAAGGGGTTGCTTCTGGCGGCCCAGCTACCGCGCTACTACCCGGACCTGATGGACCCGGACATGGCGTCGGCCATCGCCCTGGTCCACCAGCGCTACTCGACCAACACCTTCCCCACCTGGGACCTCGCCCACCCGTTCCGCTATGTCGCCCACAACGGCGAGATCAACACCCTGCGCGGCAATCTCAACTGGATGCACGCCCGGGAGTCGCTGCTCAAGTCCGACCTGTTCGGCGACGACCTCCCGAAGCTCTTCCCGTTGATCAACGAGGACGCGTCCGACTCCGCCTGCTTCGACCAGGCCCTCGAGTTCCTGGTCATGGGGGGGCGCTCCCTGCCCCACGCCATGATGATGCTCATCCCCGAGGCGTGGGCCCACAACCCGTTGATGGACGAGGATCGGCGCGCCTTCTACGAGTATCACGCCACCATGATGGAGCCGTGGGACGGGCCGGCGGCCATGGCGTTCACCGACGGCCGGGTGATCGGCGCCACGCTGGACCGCAACGGCCTGCGACCGGCTCGCTTCCTGGTGACCGACGACGACCTGGTGGTGCTCGGCTCCGAGACCGGGGTACTGGAGATCGAGCCGGAGCGCATCGTCAAGAAGTGGCGCCTGCAGCCGGGCAAGATCCTGGTGATCGACACCGAGCAGGGCCGGATCATCGACGACGAGGAGGTGAAGCACGACATCGCCACCCAGCAGCCCTACGCCACCTGGGTGAAAGAGAACCGCGAGGACCTGGCCGAGCTCCCGGAGCCCGCGCGCATCTATCAACCGGACCACGAGACCCTGCGCATTCGCCAGCGCGCCTTCGGCTACACCCGCGAGGAGGTGCGGCAGATCATCCTCCCCATGGCGGTCGGCGGCCAGGAGCCCGTCGGCTCGATGGGCGCCGACAATCCCCTGGCGGTGCTCTCGGATCGTCCAGTGCCGCTGTTCCACTACTTCAAACAGCTCTTCGCCCAGGTCACCAACCCGCCGATCGATCCGATCCGCGAGGAGCTGGTGATGTCGCTGATCACCGCCATCGGACCGAAGCGCAACATCCTCGGCGAGAGCCCGGCCCACGCGCGGCGCATCCGCATCGAGCAACCGATCCTGTCCAACGGCGACCTGGAGAAGATCCGCCAGATCGACCACCCGCACTTCTCCACCCGCACCCTGCCGACGGTGTTCCCGGTGGCCGAGGGGGCCGAGGGGATGGAGCGCGCCCTGGATCGGCTATGTGCCGAGGCCTCCGCGGCGATCGACGAGGGTATCAACTTCCTGGTCCTGTCCGACCGCAACACCGGGTCCGACCATGCCCCCATCCCGTCGCTGCTGGCCCTGTCCGCGGTCCACCACCACCTCATCCGCGAGGGCACCCGCACGCGTACCGGGCTGATCGTGGAGAGCGGCGAGCCGCGCGAGATCCATCACTTCGCCTGTCTCATCGGGTACGGCGCCGGCGCGGTCAACCCGTACCTCGCCTTCGAGACCCTGCGCGACCTGGTGAGTGAACGGCTCATTCCCGAGGACATCGACTTCGAGCTCGCCAAGCAGAAGTACATCAAGGCGGTGGGCAAGGGGTTGCTGAAGGTCATGTCCAAGATGGGGATCTCCACCATCCAGTCGTATTGCGGGGCGCAGATCTTCGAGGCGGTGGGCCTCAACGCCGGGCTGGTCGAGCGGTACTTCACCGGCACCACCTCGCGCATCGGCGGCATCGGCCTGCACGAGATCGCCGTCGACACCCTGCGCCGTCACGCTGTGGGCTACGGCGAGCAGGCGATGACCGGCGACTTCCTCGACCTGGGCGGCGAGTACCAGTTCCGCATCGGCGGCGAGCGCCACGGCTGGAACCCGGAGACCATCACCCTCCTCCAGAAGGCGTCCCGGGAGAAGGACTACGACACGTACAGGCAGTACTCCGAGGCGATCAACGAGCAGAGCCGCAAGCTGTGTACCCTGCGCGGCCTGTTCGAACTCAAGGGCCAGCACCCGATCCCGGTGGACGAGGTCGAGCCGGCGGCGGAGATCGTCAAGCGGTTCTGCACCGGCGCCATGAGCTTCGGGTCGATCTCCAAGGAGGCCCACGAGACCCTGGCGATCGCCATGAACCGCCTCGGCGGTCGCTCCAACACCGGCGAAGGTGGCGAGGACCCGGAGCGCTTCAAGCCGCGCCCCAACGGCGACCTGGCGCGCTCCGCCATCAAGCAGGTGGCCAGCGGTCGGTTCGGTGTCACCACCCAGTACCTGGTCAACGCCGACGAATTGCAGATCAAGATCGCCCAGGGCGCCAAGCCGGGCGAGGGCGGCCAGCTCCCCGGCCACAAGGTGAGCGAGATCATCGCCAAGGTACGTCACTCGACCCCCGGCGTGACCCTCATCTCGCCGCCGCCGCACCACGACATCTACTCCATCGAGGACCTGGCGCAGCTCATCTACGACCTGAAGAACGTCAACCCCCACGCGAACGTCTCCGTGAAGCTGGTGGCGGAGACCGGGGTCGGCACCGTCGCCGCCGGGGTCTCCAAGGGGCATGCCGACCTGATCCTGATCTCGGGCTACGACGGCGGTACCGGCGCCTCGCCCCTGTCGTCGATCAAGCACGCCGGGCTGCCATGGGAGATCGGCCTCGCCGACACCCAGCAGACCCTGGTGATGAACGACCTGCGCGGCCGCACGGTGATCCAGGCCGACGGCGGGATGCGCACCGGCCGGGACGTGGTGATCGCCGCCCTGCTCGGCGCCGAGGAGTTCGGCTTCGCCACCGCACCCCTGATCGTCGAGGGGTGCATCATGATGCGCAAGTGCCACCTGAACACCTGCCCCGCCGGGATCGCCACCCAGAACCCGGATCTCCGCGCCCGCTTCACCGGCAGCCCCGACCACGTGGTGAACTACTTCTACTTCGTGGCGCAGGAGGCACGGGAGCTGATGGCGAAGATGGGCTTCCGCAGCGTGAACGAGATGGTCGGCCGGGTGGACATGATCGGCGTGCGCAAGGCCGTCGACCACTGGAAGGCCAAGGGCCTCGACTTCTCCGCCCTGCTCCACAAGCCGGACGTGCCGTCGCGCATCGCCACCCACTGCGAGCAGAAACAGGACCACGGCCTGGAAAAGGCCCTCGACCACAAGCTCCTGGAGCTCGCCGAGTACGCCCTCGACTCGCAGAAGAAGATCGCGCTCCAGCTCCCGATCCGCAACGTTCACCGCACGGTGGGCGCCATCCTCGCCGGTGAGATCGCGCGTCGCTACGGCGCCGAGTCCCTGCCCAAGGGGACCATCGACGCCAAGTTCGTCGGCTCCGCCGGCCAGTCCTTCGGGGCGTTCTGCGTGCCCGGCCTGTGCCTCACCATCGAGGGGGACGCCAACGATTACATGGGCAAGGGGATGTCCGGCGGCCGGATCGTGGTCTACCCGCCGCGCGACGCCCCCTTCGATCCCGCGGAGAACATCGTGGTCGGCAACACCCTGCTCTACGGCGCCACCGGCGGCCGGGTCTTCATCCAGGGCAGGGCGGGCGAGCGGTTCGCGGTGCGCAACTCCGGCTGCCAGGCGGTGGTGGAGGGCGTCGGCGACCACGGCTGCGAGTACATGACCGGCGGGCTGGTGGCCGTGCTCGGCAGCACTGGCCGCAACTTCGCCGCCGGCATGAGCGGTGGCATCGCCTACGTCCTGGACATCGATGGCAAGTTCGCGCAGCGCTGCAACACCGGCATGGTCGACCTGGAAGAGGTCGTCGATCCCGAGGACGTGGCCACCCTCAAGGAGATGGTCGACGAGCACTTCAACTTCACGGGAAGCCCGCGGGCACGGATGATCCGCGACGCGTGGGACGAGTGGCTGCCGCGCTTCGTCAAGGTGATGCCCGAGGAGTACCGGCGCGTCCTGGAAGAGCGCCGCCGCCGCGAAGCCGAGGGCGACGTGGTCGCGGCATCGTGAACAGCAAGGGGCTAGGGGTTCGGGCCTAGGGGCTAGCGGTGGTCGGCCGCTTCGCGGCCAGCAACCTATATCAAGAATGACAACCCACAGAATCTCATCCAGCCCGCAGGGCTGTCCTCCCCTAGCCCCGAGCCCCTAGTCCCTCGTCAACAACACGGACAAGGTCTCAGCGCAACCACCATGGGAAAAATCACCGGCTTCCTCGAATTCCCCCGCGAGATGCCCGCGTACACTCCGGTAGAGGAGCGACGCGGCCACTACCGGGAGTTCGTGGTCGACCTCCCGGAGCCCAAGCTGCGTGAGCAGGCGGCGCGCTGCATGGACTGCGGCATCCCCTTCTGCCACCAGGGCTGCCCGGTCAACAATATCATCCCGGACTGGAACGACCTGATCTTCCACGGCCGCTGGCGCGAGGCGGTATCACGACTCCACGCGACCAACAACTTCCCGGAGTTCACCGGCCGCATCTGTCCCGCGCCGTGCGAGGCGTCGTGCGTCCTGAACATCAACGATGACCCGGTGACCATCCGCAACATCGAGCGGGTGATCGTCGAGCGCGGCTTCACCGAGGGGTGGATCCAGCCCGAGCCGCCGGCCCGGAAGAGCGGCAAACGGGTGGCCGTGGTCGGCTCGGGTCCCGCCGGCATGGCGGCGGCACAGCAGCTCGCCCGTGCCGGCCACGCCGTGACCCTGTTCGAGAAGGCCGACCGCATCGGCGGCCTGCTGCGCTACGGCATC
>JASFUG010000154.1:0-7301 GCA_050050395.1 Nitrospirota bacterium | reverse complement strand
AAGGAGCACGTTGCACGCCGCGTTCACACGCGCCTGGGCCGTCGTGCGATCCATCGCGCCAGGCAACGCGGCGAGAATGAAATCCGACGGCGTCGTGTCGCGGGTGTCCAGCCCACCGGCCTTCGGCGAGGGGGGTCTTTTCGAGAAATTGGTTTCGCGTCGGCGGGCGCCGTCGCCCCCGCTTGGCAGAGCCGAGCCGTCCTGCTGTGGGTCCGTCATCTACGGGGAGAGCCGCCGCCACACCGCGACCGTCCACCTCCCCACACGTTGAATCTGGCCGCAGTCTAACCCCAAGGAGGAATCCATCATGAGCCACACGCTGTTTCGAACCCTCTCCGCAGCGACCTTCGCTGCATTGTTGTCAGCGCTCGCGCCGATGCACGCGATCGCACAAACCGAAGACGTCTGCGCGAGCGAGACCGGAGCGGCCTACGGCCTCTGTACCGCCTATTGCGAGGCCATGGACTGCGACGGTGTCGAGCCGAATGCAAATGAGACGGCTTGCGGGAAAGTCTATGACAACTTCGTGGATCGCACCGGCTACGCGCCACCTTGCGCGGTTCCACCGGTTATCTGCCCATGTGATGGTATTGCCGCCTGGGACGACGTCATCGACGGCACGACGCCGATCACCAATTGTCTGACCGCGAGCGATGGAGTCCTGGAGGCGACTCAAACCACCAATAATTACCCGGTCTTTAGCGGGCGGTGCATTGACAGTGACTGCAACCCCAGACAAGGGTCTGATTCGGTGCCGTTGGATGGCGAGAATGTGTGCGGTGTTGTTGTCTTCTCCGGGGCGGGTACAACAGCACTTGGTTTTGCGATTACTCCGGAAGAAGCCGACGCCTGTACCGCTGCGCTGGCGCGCCAATGTCTCTGATGATCTCTTCTCCCTGGTAGGTAACCCGCGCCGGGGAGCCCTCTGGGCTTCCCCGGCGTCTTTTTTCGGCTCCGCCAATACCTACATCACCGCTCTCCTGCCTGCTCAACATGACGGCTCATCGGAGGTTGGAAAGCATCTCCTCGTCGTAGCCGGTGAGCCGCAAACCCTGGCGGATGCGCCGAAGGAGGTTCGGGTCGCCGATGAGCCGGCGAGCCACGGCGGTCAAAATGCAGCGGGCGTCGGCGAGCGCCTTCGCCGCGGCCTCCGAGGTGAAGGCGCCACAGGCGGTGCAAGTGCGGTCGCAGTGGTAACACAGGAAGTCGGTGACCCGGCCGCCCCATTAGCCCTACTCCCAGGTGTCGTGGGCGAATTCGGCGTGGACATGGGCCAGGCTGCGCCGCTCCAGATCCGCGAGCAGGTACTAGAGTCGCGGCGATCGGGACGCAGGTCGTGGTAGGCGGCCGGGAAGAGACGGAGCCCGACGCGCTCCGCGCCGGCGTGCCACCGTAGGCGTCGTCGTGCAGGTTGGTGCGGTCGTGAAAAGACTGGTCGATCAGGTAGCCGTTGGCGCTGTGGACCTCGTGAATGAGCCGCAAGGATTTCGCGAAGTGGTGGCCATCAGCCATCATGGGCGAGCATAGGGTGGAGCGTGACAGGGCCAGCCCGGGTGGTGCCCACGCGCCGGGCCCGTCGATCGCGAGACTACCGAGACCATGCTCAAGGCCGTCGCGCTCCTCCTGCATGTGGTGGTCGGACCGGTGGCGGCCGCCCATGCCCTGATGTACAAGCGCGACGCGCGGGCCGCCTTCGGCTGGGTCGTGCTGTGTCTGCTCTTCCCGGTGCTGGGCCCGATCTTCTACTACGCCTTCGGCATCAACCGGGTACGCACCAAGGCACGGCAGCTCCACGGCCAGCCGATCCACTGGTTCCGTTTCCCACACGATGGCGCCGCCACCGCGGCCCCGGTCACGGCCACGATGCCGGCCGGCGAGACGGTGCCGGACGCCATCGCGCGCCTGTCACAGGCGGTCTCGGGACGGCCCCTGAGCGAGGGCAACCGGGTGCGGCCGCTGTTCAACGGCGAGGAGGCGTACCCGGAGATGCTCGCCGCGATCGAGTCGGCCACCCGCTCCGTCTACCTGATGACCTACATCCTCGAGAACAATCGCACCGGACGCCGCCTCCTGGATGCCCTGGAGGCGGCGCAACGTCGCGGGACGGTGGTGCGGCTGCTCCTCGACGGCTTCGGTGACTGGTACTCCCTGCCGCGCTCCAGCGGCCGCGCCCGTAGGCGTGGAATTCACGTCAAACGCTTCCTCCCACCACGTCTGGTGCCCCCGACCCTGCGGGTCAATCTCCGCAACCACCGCAAGGTCCTGGTCGTGGACGGCGAGCTCGGCTTCACCGGCGGCATGAACATCGGCGATCGCCACCTCGCGGCCGAACGCGGCTGCCAGGACGTCCACTTCGCGATCACCGGCCCGGTGGTGCGCGAGCTGGAGCGGCTATTCGCCGCCGACTGGCGCTTCGCCGCCGGGGAGGAGATCGCGATCCGCGACGATGAACGGGCTGCCCACGGTGACGCGCGCTGTGGAGTGATCTCAACCGGCCCGGACGACGACCTCGACAAGCTGGTCACCGTCCTGGTCGGCGCGATTTCGGCCGCGCGCCACACCATCCACTGGGTCACGCCCTACTTCCTGCCTCCGCGCGAGGTGATCGCGGCCCTCCAGGCCGCCGCGCTCAAGGGGGTGCGGGTACGCGTCGTCCTGCCCGCGCGAAGCAACCTACCGTTCGTGCACTGGGCCACCCGCAACATGCTCTGGGAGCTGCTGCAGCGCGGGGTGGAGGTCTACTATCAGCCGCCGCCGTTCGCTCACACCAAGCTGTTCATGGTCGACGGCGAGTACCTCCAGGTCGGCTCGGCCAACGTCGATCCACGGAGCCTGCGCCTCAACTTCGAGATGGCGCTGGAGGTCTTCGATCGACCGCTGGTGGCGTCGCTCACGCGCCGCGTGGAGCGCCTCATCGAGGGTTCCCGATCCGTGTTGTTACAGGAGGTCGACAGCCGGTCGGTATCGGTCCGCCTGCGCGACGCCTTCTTCTGGCTGTTCTCGCCGTTTCTGTGAGGGGGCGGGGGCACCTGTTGCAGTCGCCGGTTTCCGAAGTTGCTCGGTGAGCTCGGCTTCGACGAGACGGGATGGGGGATGAGGGGTGGGGGAGTGGTCGGCCCTGCGGGCCGGATGAGATGCCGTCTCGTCACAGGGGATCCGGCACGCCAGGCCCCTCCCGACGCAATGCCGGTCGGAGCCGTCTAGGAAAATCATCGCCGGCCGCCAGGCCGGCACCACCCCCTCAACCCCCATACCCCAATTTCCACCCCGCGTCCGCCGCCGTCTCGCGCAACGCGGCATGGGCAGCAGCAAGCCGCGCAGGCGGCGCCGTCACTCCAGTCGGCCAAGCATCGCCTCGTCAAAGGGGACCAGTGGCTCGCCGGCACGGACGCGTCCCACCAGGTCCGGGTTGGCGATGAACGGGCGGCCGAAGGCCGCCAGATCGCAGCGGTGGTCGGTGAGCGCCTTCGCCGCCGCTTCAGGGGTGAAGGCACCGCAGGCGATGAGAGTGCCTTCGTAGTGGGCGCGCAGGAAGTCGGCGACCTGGCCGCCGAGATAGTCGAACTCCCAGGTGTCGTCGGCGATCCCGGCGTGGACATAGGCCAGGCCGCGCTCCTCCAGGGCACACAGGAGGTAGTGGAACACCTCCGGGTCGCGGGGGTCCGGCTGCAGGTGGTGGTAGGCGGCCGGAGAGAGGCGGATCCCGACGCGGTCCGCGCCGGACGCCTCGCACACCGCATCCACGACCTCCAGACAGAAGCGCGCCATGCGTGGCGGATCGCCGCCGTATCCGTCGTCGCGCAGGTTGGTGCGGTGGTGGAGGAACTGGTCGATCAGGTAGCCGTTGGCGCCGTGGACCTCGACCCCGTCGAAGCCGGCGTCCATGGCATTGGCCGCGGCGGTCGCGAACGCCTCGACCAGCGGCCCGATCTCCGACAGCGCCAGGGCGCGGGGTGTACCGTACGCCAGGTCGGTGTGGGCGATCGGACCGCTGAGGGGAACGGCCGACGGGGCGACGGGTAACTCGCCGTCGAGATACGCCGGGTGTGAGACGCGCCCCACGTGCCAGAGCTGGCAGAAGATCCGGCCGCCCGCCTCGTGCACCGCCGCCGTCACCCGCCGCCAACCCGCCGCCTGCTCGGCGGTGAATACGCCGGGGGTGTTGGGGTAACCCTGGGCGTCGGGACGCACGATGGTCCCCTCGCTGACGATCAGCCCGGCCTCAGCCCGTCGCGCGTAGTAGGCCGCCATCTCCTCCGTAGGCACCCAGCCGGGCCCGGCCATGCACCGGGTCATGGGGGCCATGACGATGCGGTTGGGCAGGGAGAGGTCGTCGCCGAGGCGCAACGGCGTGAACAACGCAGCGACGGCCGACGGCATCTCCAGAAGATCTCCAGTCACGAGGGCCCTCCTTCCGGGTGGAAGTGGTGGAGTATCGCTGCACGGTTAGCCGAGAGTATGGCAGGTCGTGCCGCCGCGGTCAGCGGCGGAGCCCGGGGGGGCCATCCGTGAAGGCCATTTTCCGTTTACCGGTTTCACCATGATGGCGATGATGCGTCGGTGCTGCCGCAAGGCCTCCGGGCAGGCGCCCGGTCCCTGGGCGGGGGGAATATGATGGAAGACGACGCCACCACGCGGGTCGCACGCGTTCGCGCGGCGATCGCCGCCGCCTGTGCCCGGTGCGGCCGGGATCCGCGCGACGTCACCCTGGTGGGGGTGTCGAAGATCCACCCAGCAACCGTGGTGCAGCCGGTGATCGATGCCGGTGTCACCATCCTCGGCGAGAGCCGGGTGCAGGAGGCGGCGGACAAGGTGCCCCACCTCACCGGCATCAGCGAACTGCACCTGGTGGGCCGGCTCCAGCGCAACAAGGTGAAGCCCGCGGCCGCCCTGTTCGACGTGATCCACTCCGTCGACCGCCTCCCCCTGGCGGAGGCCCTCCAGGCCGCGGCGCAGTCCACCGGCAAGGTGCAGCGCGTCTTCCTCCAGGTGAACATCGGCCGCGAGACCCAGAAAGGGGGCGTTGTGCCCGAGGCCCTAGCGGAGCTGGCGGAAGCGGTATCGGCGATGGCCCACCTGCGACTGGAGGGGCTGATGTGCGTGCCGCCCTACGATCCCGACCCGGAGGCGGCGCGCCCCTACTTTCAGGCCCTGGCACGGCTCGCCTCCGATCTGCCCACCCGCGACGGCCCACCTCTCGCCCTGTCGATGGGGATGAGCAACGACTTCCCGATCGCCATCGAGGAGGGGGCGACCCACGTTCGCGTCGGCACCGCCCTGTTCGGCGCGCGCTGATCCCTGCCCAGGCCGGCCACTGCGTAGCCGAAACCCGCAGGCGCGATCTGCGCGGCCACACCGTGAACCAACGCAGAGCGTATGGAGCGGGACGCTCCATACGCTCTGATGGAGGGCGCCAAGCCCTCCATCCACCGGGGGTGACGCCGCCCGGACAGGTGCCGGGCGGCGAGGGGGGCGCGTGGCGTCCCCCACCATATCAGGGCGGGGTTTACCCCCGCCCGCGAAGGCCCTCCAGTCGTGCCGCACCCTCCCTGCCACGGGAGGGGATGAACCCGTCCCCTACGGAACCCGTGGTCCGCCGGTTGACCCAGAGGGATCGGTGGTATCGTCTCTTCGAGGCTGGAGGATACGTCGTGGACGCACCGCGGTGGGAGCACTACGAGCACCAGGCGGACATCGGGGTGCGGGGCTTCGGTCCGACCCTGAATGCGGCCTTCGAGCAGGCAGCGGTCGCCCTCACCGCCGTGGTCACCGACCCGGCGTCGGTCGTGGAGCACGAGGCCGTCTCCCTGTCCTGCACCGAGGAGGAGCCCGACCTCCTCTTGGTCGACTGGCTCAACGCGGTGGTCTTCGCCATGGCCACCCGCCGCATGCTCTTTCACCGCTTCGCCGTGCGGATCGACGGCGACCGTCTCACGGCGACCGCCTGGGGTGAGCCGGTGGAGGTCGGCCGCCACCGGCCGGCGGTGGAGGTGAAGGGCGCGACGTATACGGACCTGGCGGTGGGCCGCAGCGAGGGCGACGAGTGGATCGCGCAATGCGTGGTGGATGTGTAGGTGCGGCGGGGTGGGGATGGGTGATGAGGGGGCGGTTGGGCGCGAGACGGCCATCGATCTTTGGATGAGGGGCTAGGGACTGGGGGTTAGGGGCTAGGGGCGGTGCTCGGGCCTGGGGGTTCGGGGCTCGGGGCGGTGCCGGCCTCGCGGCCGGCGATGTTTGTTTCGGCGGGCGTCGAACGACATGCCGTAGGGGCACGGCATGCCGTGCCCCTACCACGCGACGGCATCTCATCCGGCCCGCGGGGCCGACCACGCCCCCACCCGCCTCGTACCCCATCCCCCCTTCCCTTCCGCACCCGGTCGCCCCATTCCGTATATCCTTGAAGTGGCCACCGGGGTCGTACAAACGGAGGGCTCGCCATGGATACCCGAGAGCTGATCCGTGAGGGGCCGTACCAGTGGCGGCTGCCGCCACGCGGCGCCATGCGAGTGCCGGGGATCCTGTACGCCAGCCGCGCCCTGCTCGATGGGATGGACGACAAGGTACTGGAGCAGGTGGCTAATGTCGCCTCCCTGCCCGGCATCCAGCGCGCCGCATTCGCCATGCCGGACGCCCACTGGGGGTACGGCTTCCCGATCGGCGGCGTGGCGGCCTTCGATCCCGCGGAGGGGGGCGTCGTCTCTGCCGGCGGCGTGGGCTTCGACATCTCATGCGGCGTGCGTACCCTCCTCACCGGTCTGCCGGTGGCGGAGATCGAGGCGCGCAAGGGGCCCCTCGCGGACCTCCTGTTTCGCACCATCCCCGCCGGGGTCGGCAGCCGCGGCAAGCTGCACCTCGACGCCAAGGCGATGGACGCCATGCTCACGGGCGGCGCACGCTGGGCGGTGGAGCAAGGCCAAGGGGAGCACGCCGATTTGACCCGGATCGAGGAAGGCGGCTGCCTGGCCGGCGCCCTCCCGGGCGACGTCTCCGACCACGCCAAGGACCGCCAACGCGACGAGATGGGCACCCTCGGCTCCGGCAACCACTACCTGGAGGTGCAGGCGGTGGACGAGCTGTTCGACGCCGACACCGCCGCCGCCTTCGGCCTCCACCGCGGCGAGGTCGTGGTGTCGATCCACTGCGGCTCCCGTGGCCTCGGCCACCAGATCGGCACCGAGTTCCTCAAGCGCATGGTGGTCGCAGCACCCCGCCACCACCTGCACCTGCCGGACCGCGAGCTGGCGTGCGCCCCCATCGACTCCGACCTGGGCCGCGCCTACCTCGGGGCGATGCGCGCCGGC
>JASFUG010000153.1:0-7308 GCA_050050395.1 Nitrospirota bacterium | reverse complement strand
CCACCGGATCGCCGGCCTGGCGGTGATCGCGGCCCTGTTCCTCGCCGTCCATTTCCTGTTCGGTGGCACCACCGAGGAGCGTCTGAGCAGCTACGGGGCGCGGAACGCCGGCGGTGAGCGCGGCGTCGGCTATCTCGTGGAGACCGCCAAGATCCTAGTCTGGCGCCTTCTCCCGCTGCCCTCCCACTCGGCGCACGAGGAGGCGTGGCGCCTGGCACGGGAGGGAGCCGGACATCCGTTCATACTTGCTGGGCTCGGCGCGGCGGTCATCGGTATGGCCCTGTGGGCATGGCCCGCACCGACCAACCGAGGGAAAGGTGGTAGGGCGGCGGCGGCGGGTGGTGTGGTGGCGGTGGCGGCCCTGCTCCCGTTTCTTCTCCTGGGCATGGGAGCCGGACCACCGCGGGGGATGTTGCTCGTCATGGTGGGCCTCGCCCTCGTCGCAGGTGGAGCGGTCGAGGGGCTACTGTCGTGGGCACGGTCGGCAGCTGCCGCCCGGGCCTCGGCTGCGGTGATCGTGGCCTTGTTTGCCTGTGCCGCGACGGTATCCAACGCCGGCTACCAGGTGGGCTACCGGCAGGTCTGGGGATTGGAGCAAAATCTCCTTCGGGAGGTGGCGAGACATACTTGGCATGAGGGCGATCGAGTCGTGGTGGAGGGGCTTCCCAAGGGCCCGTTTGTCGCCCAGCTCTTCGAGGATTCCTGGGGCCTTTACCACGCGCTGCGTTGGATCACCCACGTCGACGACATCGACGGTTGGACCGCGCGGATGCCGGAGGCACGACCGGAAAGTGCCGACGGTCGGCTGATTACTCTCCACGCGCCCGTCCCCGAGAGGCGTCGAGGTGGAGGCAGGTCACCGGCGGTGTTGCCGAAGTGATGCCCGCGGCAGGTCTGGCCGCCGTGCCTTCATACCTGCCAGCCGGGCGTGTCGCGACCGCAGAAGGCCCGTAGGCGCTCTGCGTCCGGCGCTAGCCGGTCCGTGAGGAAGGCGTGGATCTCTGGTGCGATGGCGGGTGGCGCGGCCGGCCGTCCGGTGGCGGCGTCTGCCAATCGCCGAAACGGCGCGGGCAGGCGCGAAAGATAGTACCGATACCGGTGATACCCACGTGGGGCGCGGCGGATGGCGCGGCCGAGGAGGTTCCAGCGGCGCTTCTCTGCACGGGTGTGAGTGACAACTGGTGCGATGGGGGTGTGATCGGAGTCGATGTCGAGAAAGTCGCAGAGGCACGTCAAGGTGGTCGCCGGATCGGCGCGCAATTCCTCGCTAGTGAGTACCAGGATGCGTTCTGGAGGATAGTGGGGGAGAAACCGCTCGATCTGCTCGTGATAGCGGCTGTAGGCGAGATAGCGATTGTCCGGGCCCTCGCTCACGGCCGCGGGGAATGGACGGGTTTCCTTCGCCGCGTTGAGCTGGTGCAGGTAGTGGGAGACGATGCGTTCGATGGGATCTCGCACCAGGTAGACGAGACGCGCCTCGGGGACCACGGCCGCCATCCGTGCCGGGACGCCGGGGATGTACGGGTGTTTGGTGTATTCGGTGGAGATCTCGCCCACCGCCCGGGCCGTGGCCGGGGCGTCCGCGAAACAGGCGGCGTACCAGTCGACTGTGCGCGCCGTGCTTCCCTCGGGGGTGAAAAACTCGAGGTTCTTGCGGATGGCGGGTACGTAGATGTGTGGATGGTCGCGCAGGTACCGCCACAAGGCGGTAGTGCCGCACTTCATGCCCCCAATGACAATGAAGTTCGGGAGCACTGTCACCTCGGTACGAGCCGCCGTATCAGCCGCCGTGCAAGGGAGGGACGCGGCTCCGGACGCAGCTTGGTGAGGAGGCGTTCTCCGGTGTCGTCCTGGCGTACCGCATTGCGGCGCAGGGTCAGAAGGTCCGCTCCCGGCCCGTTGATGCCGGGGCGGGTGGTGACGGCGCACCGGTAGCCGGCGTCGCGGGTCAGTTGCACCACTCGCTCGTCGTGATGGCCGCCGCGGTAGGCGAGGATCTCCACGGAATGACCGAGCTCCGCGGCGAGGATCTCGCGGGAGCAGGTGAGCTCGTCGGTCGTGGCGTCGTCGTCCAAGCGGGTGAGGATCGGGTGGGTATGGGTATGCGAGCCCACCTGGTGGCCGGCTCGCTCGACCTCGCGCAGCTGGTGCCAGTCGCAGTAGCCGGGATCTCCCACCCTGCCGGTGATGGCAAAGACCGTGGCCGTGTACCCGGTCCGTGCCAGGGTGTCGGCTGCGACCTCATGGAAGGAAGTGTGGCCGTCGTCAAAGGTGAGGATCACCGGCCATGCGGGGAGGGCGGCGCCATGCTCCAGGTGTTGGGCGAGGTCGATCAGATCCACGGTTGCGAAGCCCTCGGCGTGAAGGAGGTCGAGCTGGTCGCGGAAGGTCTCGCGAGCGACGTAGTAAGGTCGATCCTCCACGGTGGGAGGATCTCCAAGGTAGTGATACATCAGGATCGGTACGGCAATGGTCATGGCGATGGACCCGGTTTTTCGACACGAAGACCGGCGTCGATAATGGCCGCCGGTGCGGCACGATCAGGTGTGCCGGCCGTTGTTCTCGCTCTGCGCGTCGGTGCGCGCCGCGGTGGTCTCGGCGCGTAGCCGGTAACGTTGCTGAATTTCCTCTGCCGAGGGACGTCCCGCGCGGTCGGCGATGTGCTGGATCTTGCGCATGAGGCCGCGCAGCAAGGTGACCTCGAAGGTGGAGACCCGGGCCCGGTTGAGAATTTGCGCCACGTGGCGCAAGGTGCGCCCGGTGTTCAGGGGGTCGAGATAACCCGCGCGCAACATCGCCTCCTCCATGTGCTCGTAGAGACCGCGCCGCTCTGCTGCGCTGGCGACCTGCCGCATCACCGGCTGGCTCTCCGGCCGCCCCGCCACGGCCCACTCGTAGGCCAGGACCGTGACGGCGTGGGAGAGGTTCAAGGAAGGATGATCGGGATCGGTCGGGATCGCTACCGCCCGGTCGCAGTGCAGCACCTCGTCGTTGGTGAGGCCGCTCGACTCGTTGCCGAAAACGAAGGCGGAGACATCATTCGCGGATCCACCGACGATGAGCTCCGCCACCGCGCGCGGCGTGATCGGTGCGGCCCGCAGGCGGCCGGCGCGGTGAGATGCGGCGTACGCTTGGTGCACGCCTTCCAGGGCCGCCTTCAGGGAGTCGTAGCGCCGGGACGACGAGAGGACCGCCGTCATCTCCCGCGCTCGTATCACCGCCTCCGGATCGGCCGCGGCACATCCACCCACGAGCCGCAGGTCGTGGAGCCCGAAGTTCCCCATGGTACGCGCCACGGCACCGAGGTTCCCCGGGTGCTGGCAGCCGACGAGGATGACGACGGGGGAATGCGTCGTCGGGCTAGGGCTGGTGGAGCTCATGGCCGCGGCAGTGTAGCAGGCCGCCGGAGGGGGGGCCTCCCAGCCCATGAGGGGACGAGCCGAAGCCTATCGGGGCGTCGCGACGAGGGACCATGGACGCCGTCGGCTCAGGTCTCGCTCCGTGAGGACGAACTCACGTCCCTCCTGATCCTGGACCCCTTGCAGGAAGGGGCAGGCAAGACAGATGTGGAGCTTCTCGGCCAAGGTTGCCTGGACATCGCCGCGGCAGAGCGTCTTTGCGATAGCCCAGCAGAAGCGACCCCCGTGGGCGCCGCGGTTGACGCCGTCTCTCGCCTCGGAGATCGCCGCGGGACAGACCCCGAGTTTGTCGGCGTTGCGTCCCTCGGGCTCGCGCCCGCAGTTCATGAACTCCCAACAATTGTGTCGCTGCAACACGATGTGCCTCCACGGTGACGATGCACCACCCGCCCTCTTCGGCGGTGGGGGAGTCAGCGTGAGCTGACCGCGACGGACGCCTTGTCGGGTATGGCTGTTTGTTGGTCCAACGCGTCGCAGAATGCCGGGACCGTCTGGAACAGGTCGCCGAGGATCGCGTGGACCCGCGGGGCCGGGTGGCTGTCGTTCCAGCTCATGATCGGGGCGCCCGGGTCGTTGTTGAAGGCGAGGAGGGTGGTGTCGCGGGCGATCCAGTCCATGTGTTGTGGGGCACCGGAGACCCCGAGGGCAATGAGCAGCCGTGGCTTGACGCTCACCCCGGTCTGGCCGATCTGCCGGTCCACCGGCAACAGTTTCAGGTCCTGGGTCACCTTGCGGGTGGCGCCCACGGCGACCGGGCCGAGGCCGGTCCTCTCCAGGACCGCTCTGAGCTGCGACACGATTGTCTCCATCCCGCGCGCGTCGCCGACTCCGTAGCCCACGTCGATGATCACCGGTGCTTCCGTAAGCGCGGACAGGTCGACCGGGTGGGGCGTCAGATGGTGCCACCACGGTTCCACTTGCCCGCCCGGCGGCATCCGATTCCGCCACCACCGGAACTCGTCGGCTGGAGTCGGTGAATGGCCGTTGCCGGCGAGGGCGATGACGGAGGGGAGCAACTGCGGCGTGGCGACTGCCTCCAGCCGACCCTGGTAGGCGGCGCGGACCAGCATGCCTTCGGCCGTCCGATCGCCGGCGAAGTAGCCGCCGGCCGAGGTGGCACCAAGGAGGGTGGCTGCATCGCCAAGGCCCGCGTCGAACAGCCATCGGCCCCCCACGGTGTGGGCCGGGTCGAGGACTGGCTGGAGCCAGTGCGCCACTTGCGGCGCCGGCCATGGCCCGCGCGGAGCCTGGACCACCACCACTCGCGACACCCCGGCCTGTCTCCAGGCCGTAAGGCGGCGCGCCAGGGCGTCGCCCTCCAAGTCGGTTAGATAGAGTGCGGCGGCGCTGGTGCCGAACAGGGCGTGGCCGGCCCCGGCCAGGGAAGTGAAGGCGGTGGCGGCGAGAGGGGCCGTGCCGCTCTCTACAGCGATCAGCCACGGCAGGTCCGCGAAGCCGGGCGGGACATCGTCGGATGGTACCGTTGTGAGTGGCGCGGTGTCGCCGGCAGCGCCATGTCCCCACTCGCCGGCGTGCCGCATGACCAATGCCGCGGCGTCATCGGGAGTTTCGACGGTCGCCGTGTCGCCGGTGGCGGCGACGTGGGGCATCCGGTGGCGGAGTGGCAAGGCGGCGGCCTCTTGGTCGGTTGCCACCGACACACGTGAGCGCCATGCTCGGCCTCGACGGTCTACGTCGATTGTCGGCCGGCGGTCGCGCCCACTCCAGCCTGCGATCCACGGGCCATCTGCGGCGACGATGGTGGTGGTGCCGGTTCGTTGCCATCGCCATACCGTGGTGTCGTTCTCTACCTGCGGCCCCCCCCGCTCCACGGCGGTGAGATAGCGCCAGGCAGATGACCCTCCCCCGGCCTCGGAGAGCGCCGCGGCAAGGGCCTCGGCCCGGTAGGGCGTGCCAGTGTGATCGGCGCGGTCGGCGACGATCACCAGGTCGGGTGGGCTCTCCATGGCGCCGATCGGGCCGGCCACGAGGGCCGCCCAGTCGTGGTCACTCGGTGTCGCCGGGCCGGGGATCAGCAGGCCACGGTCGGCGCCTGAGGCGATCGCTTCACGAACGGTGTCCTCGTCGCCCACGGCGAGCGCGGTAACGTTCACACGCACCCCGTCCCGTCGCCACTCCGCCACCTGGGCCAGGACGTCGAGGTTCTCGTGTTGCAGGGCGCGGTCCACCTCCCAGGCCCCCGCCTCGTCCACGTGGGGGGAAGGCGAGAGGCGTAGCGCGCCATCGACTACCACCATGACGTGCAGCTTGGCAGCGGCGGCAAACCGCCATGCCGGCAACGAGACGCTGCGCGTGGTCGCCTCGAATAGTGTCGTGGCGAGCGGCGCACCGTGCTCATGCAATGCCTCCCAGTCGGCGTCGAATCGCTGCTGAAAACGCACGAAGGCGTGCTGATGGCCGCGTTCGACCTTACCCAGGAGCTGGGCGAACAGGGCGTCGCCGGCACCGGCGGCGCGCAGGGCGTCGAGACGCTTGAGCACCGTAAAGCGCACCAGGAGATTGGCAGCCATCTCGACCAGAGAGAAGGCCATGGGCTGGAGATCGCCATCGTTCCAAAGGCCATCGTCGAGCTTGGCGACCGCCCGTTGCAGGCTGCTAACGAGCTGGGTGCGGTCGTGTACCCAGAGCGGCCAGGCGCCACCGCTCAGCGGGGCAGGGAGCGACGCCTGCAGCGTGCCCTCCTTCATGAGGGAGACCAGCTCCTTGATGACGAGGAAACGTTGCACCTCGTTGGTCCCCTCGTAAATGTTTAGCACCCGGGCGTCGCGGCGCATCTTTTCCACCGGGAAGCGGCGCGAGGCGGAGTCCACGGCCAGGGCGCGTTCGCAGTAGTCGATCGCGCGGTGCAGGCTCTCGGAGCAGAAGTACTTGGCGATGGCCGACTCCATGCGTGCCGAGCTCACGCCGGGATGGTCGAATAGGCCCATGGTGAAGAAAGCGACGGATTCAGCGGCCACCGCCTCCGCGACCATGCGTTCCAGAAGCCGGTCGGTGTGGCGCCCGCAGCGCGTCGGCCGATCGGCCAGCCACTCCTGAAGCCAGCGGGTGAGATGCGCCGTCATCGCCGCCGAGGCGACCGCCAGTCCCATGCGTCCCGCGTTCAGGGTCTCCAGCGCATTGACCTGACCGTGGCCGGCGAAGCCGATGAGGTTCTCTCGCGGTACCCGTACCCGGTTGAGGGACAGTTCATTGGTGGGCGACGCACGTTGGCCGAGCTTGGTCTCGTCCAGGCCCACCACCAGCCCTTCGGCGAAGCGATCCACCATGAATCCGCTCACCCCCTGTGCCGTCTTCGCGTACAGGGCGAACTGGTGCGCCACGCGGCCGTTGGTGATCCACATCTTGGCGCCGGTGAGCTCGTAGAAGGCGACGTAGCGGCTCGTGTCATCCCGGCCGCGTACGGTGGCGATGTCGAAGAACTCCACCTCCTGACCATCGTGGTCGTAGGTCCGTCGTGGCGCGGGTCCCACGTCGGCCGGGGCGGTGAGACGAACCTCCGCCGACTTGCTCGCCGCGTAGTCGTAATAGATCACGCCAGCGTCGAACCGCAGACGGTCGGCGTCCACCAGATTGCGGCGCCGGCCGTCCAGCTCGAAGTACAGGATACCGCTGTCATCCTCCTGGACCTCGTACTCCACCTCCACTGCGTGGGTGGCCACGCCCCCGGAGTCGGAGCCGGCAGTGGGCTCGGTGAGGGCGAAGGCGGCGATCCGCCCACAGGCGAGCCCCTGCAGATAGCGCTGGTGCGCCGCCTTCTGTAGCGCGACCTCGGTCAGCGAGTTGGTGATCCGGTCGGGTAGTGCGGTGAGGTGGTCACGTGCGGCCTGTAGGCCGGCGGAGAAGCCCGTGAGGTCGCGGCGGCGGCCCG